>JAGBUH010000141.1 GCA_017630915.1 Clostridia bacterium | reverse complement strand
CTTGCCGTCAGATATTTAAAGAAAAACGGCAAACTCGATAAACTTGACGAATCCGAAGAAATCAACGCTTGTACTGTTAAGGTTGACGTTGAAGTTGACGGTGTAACTGAACCTTGGCTGCTTCTCTTTAAGAATGAAACCCATAACCACCCGACCGAAATCGAACCTTTCGGCGGTGCGGCAACATGTATCGGCGGTGCAATCCGCGATCCCCTTTCGGGTAGATCTTATGTTTACGGCGCGATGCGCGTTACGGGTGCAGGCGACCCCTTAAAGCCCATTTCCGAAACCATTAAGGGTAAACTTCCTCAACGTAAAATCGTTACGACCGCGGCGGCAGGCTATTCTTCATACGGTAACCAAATCGGTCTTGCTACTGGTATCGTTGATGAAATTTATCACGAAGGATATACCGCAAAACGTATGGAAATCGGCGCGGTTATCGCTGCCGCTCCTGCTCAAAACGTTCGCCGCGAACGTCCCGAAGCAGGCGATGCGATAATTCTTCTTGGCGGTGCAACCGGACGTGACGGTTGCGGCGGTGCTACCGGTTCTTCTAAATCGCATACCGCTTCTTCGCTCGAAACCTGCGGTGCAGAGGTTCAAAAGGGTAATGCACCCGAAGAACGCAAATTGCAACGCTTGTTCCGCAACCCCGAAGCAAGCCGTCTTATTAAACGTTGTAATGACTTCGGTGCAGGCGGTGTTTCTGTTGCTATCGGCGAACTTGCCGACGGCTTGGAAATTGATTTGAATTCTGTTCCCAAAAAGTATGACGGACTTGACGGTACAGAATTGGCAATCAGCGAATCGCAGGAACGTATGGCTGTGGTTGTTGAAGCAAAGGATGTTGCACGTTTCCTCGAACTTGCAGAAACCGAAAATCTTTCTGCCGTTCAGGTTGCGACCGTTACCGATAAAAACCGTCTTGTTATGCATTGGAACGGTAATAAAATCGTTGATATCAGCCGTGATTTCCTTAACCCCAACGGTGCTGATAAGCATATCAACGTTGAAGTTGCTAAACCTATTAAGGTTGAAAAGAACGATAAATTCGGCGGTTTTGTTGAAGAATATGCAAAACTTCCTACCGACTTGAATGTATGTTCCCGTCGCGGTCTTTCCGAACGTTTTGACTCGACAATAGGCGCAGGTACTGTCCTTATGCCTTTCGGCGGTAAATATCAACATACTCCCATTCAAGCGATGGTTCAAAAGATATCGGTTGAAAAGAAACATACCGATGATTGCTCGTTCATGTCTTGGGGATATAATCCCTTCGTTTCCGAAAAGAGCCCCTATCACGGCGCATATCTCGCGGTTGTTGAATCGGTATGTAAACTTATCGCAACGGGCGCGGAATTTAAAGACGTTTATTTGACTTTCCAAGAATATTTCGAACGCTTGGGCAAGGATTCAAAACGTTGGGGCAAACCTATGGCGGCGCTTTTGGGTGCATACCGCGCTCAAATGGAACTCGGTATAGGTTCTATCGGCGGTAAAGACTCAATGTCGGGCTCGTTTGAAGATATTCACGTTCCGCCCACGCTCGTTTCTTTCGCTGTTACAACAGGCAAGACTTCTGACGTCGTTTCTCCCGAATTCAAGAAGGCGGGTAATAAGGTTGTTCTTCTTAAAGCAGAATACGGCGAAGACGGTCTTCCTAAATCAGAATCGCTTATTAAGAATTTTGATATCGTTACTTCGCTTATGCGCTCGGGCAAGGCTGTTGCTTGCTATACCGTTGGTATCGGCGGTGTTGCCGCATCGGTAATGAAGATGTGCTTCGGTAATATGCTTGGCTTTAAGTATAATGACGAAGTTTCTATGTCGGATATATTTAACGAAGAATACGGTTCTTTCGTTATCGAAGTTACTGACGATGTTGATTGCGGTATCGAACTCGGTAAAGTTACCGACGATTATAAGATCAGCAAGGGTAACGAATCTTATGACCTTAACAAAATGCTTTCGGAATATGAAGATAAACTCGAAAGTGTTTACAGTTGCAATATTCCCGACAGCGCAAATAATGTGCCTACGTTTAACTATGTAACCGCTTCTCGTGTTGCTCCTGCCGTTAAATGCGCTAAACCCAAGGTTATTATCCCTGCGTTCCCCGGAACAAACTGCGAATATGATTCTGCAAAAGCGGTTCGCGATGCAGGTGCGGAACCTCAAATTATCGTTATCAATAACCGCACCGCAAGCGGTATTGCAAAGAGTATCGAAAACTTTGCAAACGAACTCAAAACTGCGCAAATGATATTTATTCCCGGCGGATTTTCCGGCGGTGACGAACCCGACGGAAGTGCTAAGTTTATAACCGCATTCTTCCGTAATGCCGCTATCAAAGACGGTGTTACCGATTTGCTTGATAATCGTGACGGTTTGATGTGCGGTATCTGTAACGGCTTCCAAGCGCTTATTAAACTTGGCTTGGTTCCTTACGGAAAAATTATTGATACCGACGAAAATTGCCCGACGCTTACGTTCAATACGATTGCGCGCCACCAATCGCGTATCGTTCGTACCCGTGTCGCTTCCAATAAATCGCCTTGGCTCGCTTTGACAAACGTTGGCGATGTATATAACGTTCCGATATCTCACGGCGAAGGAAGATTCTTGGCAAGCGAAGAATTTATCAAAGAACTTGCCGAAAACGGTCAAATAGCAACTCAATACGTTGACCTTGACGGCTTGGCGACCGGCGATGTTCATTTCAACCCCAACGGTTCTGTTTGCGCTGTTGAAGGTATCACCTCGCCTGATGGTAGAGTATTCGGTAAAATGGGACATAGCGAACGTATCGGTTCGGGACTTTATAAGAACGTCTTGGGTGAATACGACATAAGAATGTTTGAAGCGGCTGTACGTTATTTCAAATAATCAGGGGTGAATATTATGCAATATAAATCCGATATTGAAATCGCTCAAAGTTGTAAAATGAAACCGATAACCGAAATTGCTTCGATTGCGCACGTTGATGAAAAGTATATCGAACAATACGGTAAATATAAGGCTAAAATCGATTTGTCGCTTCTTAAAGAAACAAAAAAAGAAGACGGTAAATTGATTCTTGTCACCGCAATAACACCCACTCCGGCAGGGGAGGGTAAGACAACCACAACTATCGGACTTGCCGACGGCTTAAAACGCATCGGCAAGGACGTAACCGTTGCATTGCGTGAACCCTCGTTAGGCCCCGTTTTCGGTGTCAAGGGCGGCGCGGCAGGCGGCGGATACGCTCAGGTTGTCCCTATGGAGGATATCAACCTTCACTTTACAGGTGACTTTCATGCTATCGGCGCGGCAAATAATTTGCTCGCGGCGATGCTTGATAACCATATCCAACAAGGTAACGCTCTTAATATCGATCCCCGTCGTATAACCTGGAAACGTTGTGTCGATATGAACGACCGCCAACTCCGCTTCATTCTTGACGGTATGGGCGGAACGGCAAACGGCGTTCCGCGTGAAGACGGTTTCGATATAACCGTTGCTTCCGAAATCATGGCGGTGCTCTGCCTTTCGAATTCAATTACCGACCTTAAACAACGTCTTTCTAATATCATTGTCGGCTATACCTACGATGATGAACCTGTAAGATGCGGTCAGTTAAAGGCAGAAGGCGCAATGACTGCGCTTTTGAAGGATGCACTTAAACCCAACCTTGTTCAAACTCTCGAAGGCACTCCTGCCTTTGTTCACGGCGGTCCGTTTGCGAATATCGCACATGGCTGTAACTCGGTAATGGCGACTAAAATGGCTCTAAAAATGGGTGATTATACCGTTACCGAAGCAGGATTTGGTGCCGACCTCGGTGCAGAAAAATTCTTGGATATAAAATGCCGTATGGCGAACCTCACTCCCGATGCAGTTGTGGTTGTCGCAACCGTTCGTGCGCTTAAAATGCATGGCGGACTTGCTAAAACCGAACTCGGAACCGAGG
>JAGBUH010000140.1 GCA_017630915.1 Clostridia bacterium | reverse complement strand
TAAGTTTTGAAAGTCTATCTCTTAATTCCTTGTTGGTTACAACGAGGAACAAGGTATCACGCGTGTTACGTCCCGTAGGGGCATAAACACCTGCCTTCAAAATCAAGTCAAGGTCGTCTTTCTTTATAGGCTGGTCGATAAAACCGCGTATACTTCTTCTTGTGACAAGTGTTTTAATGGTTTCGTTCATATTAACCTCCAAGTGCCGCAAGCAAAATCGATTCTGCCTCTCGGTAATCGTCGGCAGAGAGGCTCATCACCTTTTCAATTTCCCAATTTGCATAAAGTTTTGCGATTTCTTTCTCACGAAGTACCAAATCGTATGCCTTTTGAACCGCTTCGTTCAAACCGCGTTTTTCGGCTTCACGGAAAAGCACGAAATACTTGATACCTCGGTTAAGCGCTTTCAAACGGAGCGAAAGAATCGGGTTTCCGTTATATCCGGGATAAACGAAATGCAAATCGCCAACGGGGAAAATGCTGTAACGAAGGTCTTCTCGCGGATTGTCCGTCCAAACGGTGTAATTCCAACGCAAGAAACCGTCCATTTTCGCATAAGCGGCGAGGATTCCGATATAATAACTTTCAACAAGTTCGCTTCTTAAAAAGTTATTGGGAAGGTCGGGGCCGCAGCAAACGTAATAGATAAAACGTTTGTCGGGCATTTCGGCTTTAAACTTCATCAACGCTTCGTATTCGCTGAACATCGCCGAAATATAAGGCGCAAAGTCATAGATATCCTTTCCGAACTCGTTGACAAATTCGGCGTGGTTGATTGCGGTTTTATATTTAAAACTCGGAGCAACCGATTTGATGTGTTCAAGACTTGCTCTGTATTTGTCAATATCGGCAGGTTCATCGGCGGCGATACGTACGCGGTCGATTTGTCCCGTCGTTATAAAATAATTTTCGAGCATCTTGATATAGGTGTCAAGCTCTTTCGCGGTACGGAGATAGTCATAAGCACCCATTTTCTCGTCGTAAACGCGGATATGGATTCCGTCGGGGTAATCGGGTGCGGTGTGGTCTTCTTCGTGGTCTTTTCTCACCCAAACGTTAACAAGACCGAAAACCGAGATACATTCCAAGACATTATATTTCGCGCAAAGGTCGATATATCTCTGCATAATCGAGTAATCGCATTCGATTGTTCCGTCGGCTTTACGTACGACGGGAATCATCGAATATTCAAAAAGGTTAGCTTCAAATCGTTCTTCGTTTTGGCAACCCTGACCGTTCCAAGCAACTTCCGAAACGATTGCCGACACCGATTTTACACCGACTTCGCCCAAGGATTTACAGTATTTTTCGAGAATCTCAAAGTGTTCGTCACTCCAAAGTTCGACTTCGTACTGACGTGCAATATTGGAAGGATGTTGCCATAAATCAAGGTGAAATCCGTTGTCTTTATTTTCGGGGAATACATAGTCGAACACCTGCAAATTAACCGTCACTTCACCGACAAGTTCTTCTTTTCCGAAGCGGTGATTTTCGAAAATTTGCAATTTACCGACGTAACTTCCCTTTTCCGCGTCACTCGGTATCTTCATTTCGCAGAATACAGACAACGCCTTATCGCCATCGGCTTCTACAACGCTTTTTGTTTGCAAAGAATCGGCGCGCATATAAGCATCTTCGCAAAGATGCATACCGATATGAAACATATCGGTTTCAAACGGCATCACAGCATTAACGCGAAGATTTTTGCGTTTTTCTTCCTGCGAAAACCAAGGCGATTTCGAAACCGAAAGGGAATATTTTTCATCCGCCGTGATAACAAGTTGGAAACACGCGGTATCATTTTTGCCAGATACAAGTTTAATTTCTTTGGGCATTTCCCCGATGATTGTCGGGTTTACCTTTTCTTTATTGCCCCATATAAGTTTGTAACTTTCGGGGGCTATGCCATAATTCACGTTCATTGTTCTTCCTCCAAAACTTATGCATTTTTAAGGTAGGGGTTATTTCTACGTTCTTCCGAAAGGGTTGTTTTTGCATCATGGCCGGGGAAAATTTCATAATCGCCGGGGAGATTGCGAAGTGCACGGAGAGAACGCATAAGTTCCTGTTCGTTTCCGCCCAAATCGGTTCTTCCGATGCTGTTTTTAAACAAAGTATCGCCCGTAAACATCATTCCGTCAAAAACGTAACAAACGCTTCCCTTTGTGTGTCCCGGTGTGGGGATAACGTAAAAATCAAACCCTGCTATCGAATATTCGCCCTCTTTCGAGAAGGTATATTCGGCTGGTTCAAAAGGACGCGGGTCATAGGGGATAACCGCGCTGAACATATCGCGTTCGGTGAGCATGTGTGCATCTTTTTCATGAATACCGACGGGGATACTTATTCCACGCAGGTCACCTACGGCGAGAACATGGTCGAAATGACCGTGAGTAAGCAATATCAAACGGCAAACTGCATCGGCGCGGTGAAGCGCGTCTTGAATTACGGTAAGGTCTGCACCCGGATCGATAACCACCGCATCGCGTGAGTCGGGCGACTTGATTATGTAGCAGTTAGTGTTCAACATACCTACCGGCACCTTGATTACGGTCATATCTCTCATAGTAAAACTTCCCTTTTATTTTTATTCCTTTTAATTATACACATTTAGTTATTAAAAGTAAATAGGTTGTAAATATAATTCGAAACAATTTAACGAAAAACACTTGACAAATAATATCCTTTGTGATAGTATTCATGATAATAAAAGCACAGACAAGGACACGGGACGTTTTGTTCACGGTTTTCAGAGAGTTGCCGTTCGGTGCGAGGCAACAACCGCCATATCGTCTTATCACCTTCGAGCTGCACATCCGAAAGTATCAGTAGGGTGTGACGGAGTTTCCGCCGTAATAAAGGGAATAGCGTCATGCGCGCCGCAAATGAGTGGTATAATGTGGCTGTTTTTCGGCTTCATCTCTTTGCAGATGAAGCCGTTTTTGTTTTCATTAGCCATCTTCACGGTGCCGAAAAAGAAAAAAGAGGTGCACACAAATGGAACAACAATCAAAAGCAATAGCAAAACGTCTTAAATGGGCGAGAGAAGGTCTTGACATTCCTGCATCTGCAATGGCAGAAGCGTGCGGAATCGGCGAGGCGGAATATATTCGCATGGAACAGGGCGAGGACGATTTTTCGTTTTCTTTCCTTTTCAAATGTGCAAAACTTTTGGGCATGGATATTTCGGAACTTGTTTCGGGTTCAGACCCCAAACTCGATTTCTATAACCTTACCCGTGCAGGCGGCGGTATGCCGATTAAACGCGAAAAGGGCTTTGATTACCGCCACGTTGCCCCGTTGCTTAAAAACCGTATGAGCGAACCATTTATAGTCACCGCAAAGTACGATGAAGAATTAGAAAACAAGCCTATCACACTTGCCACCCACAAAGGTCAGGAATTCAACCTCATTCTCACGGGTAACCTTAAAGTTCAGTTGGGCGACCATACGTATATTATGAACCCCGGTGATACCGTCTATTACGACTCGGCGCATCCTCACGGAATGATTGCCGTTGGCGGAACAGACTGTACCTTCTTGGCAGTTGTTTTCAAGGAAGGTATCGAAACCGAAAAAGAAACTGCCGAAGTTCAAATACCCGTCGAAAAGAAGGGCACCCCCCATAACTACGACGACTGTATTTACAAGCAATTTGTTGACGAAACCTTTGATAACGAAGGCAAATTGGTTGATATAAAACTTCATTGCAACGACAACTTCAACTTCGCTTACGACGTTGTTGATGCACTCGCAAAAAAATCGCCCAACAAGAAGTGTATTCAATGGGTGGGTAACGACGGAAGCGAGATGGAATTCACCTTCTCGGATATTTCCAAACTTTCGTCGAAAGCCGCCAACTACTTTGCGATGCTCGGCATTAAAAAGGGCGACAGAGTTATGCTCGTGCTCAAACGCCATTGGCAATTCTGGGTATGCATGATCGCGCTTCATAAATTGGGCGCGGTTGCCGTTCCCGCAACAAACCAACTTGTCGAGCACGATTTTGAATATCGCTTTAACGCAGGTGAAATCTCGGCTATTGTTTGCACCGCCGACGGTTCTACCGCCGTCGAAGCAGAACGCGCGGCAAAGAATGCGCCGACTATGAAAACGCTTATTATGGCGAATGGAACACGCGACGGTTGGCACGATTTTGATAACAACTTCATGCGTTGTTCGTCGAATTTCCAAAGAGTTGAAAATTCGAAAGACGACCCCTCGATCATGTTCTTCTCGTCGGGCACTACGGGCTATC
>JAGBUH010000139.1 GCA_017630915.1 Clostridia bacterium | reverse complement strand
GAATCCCGATACGGCACACGGCGTTAAAACATCTTCTTCATTTGGTGTAATTTGAAATTATTTCACCTTAATCCGCAAAAATGTATGGTGTGCGGATTCAATGCGTGTTACGACGAATTGCCGATATGCAAGGATTGTTTGACTTTGGTTCAGGAATTGCTTACCGAAGAATGTAAAACCTGTCAAAAGACTGCAAACCTTTGTCAATGCGACAAGAGTGAAAATTTGCGTTTTGCGTTCTTTTACGGGAGTTTTTGTTCGCAACAATTGATTCATCTTTTAAAATCGTCTGCCGATACGGAAGCGGTTGACTTTTTGGCAGAACTTTTGGCAGACGCAATCGGGTTTAACCCGAAAGGGTTCGATGCAATCGCGTATGTTCCGAGAAATCGGCGTAACTTACGTCGGTTCGGGTGCGACCAAGCACAAGAATTGGCGAAATCGCTTTCGCGTAAATACAATTTGCCGGTAATCAACGCGCTCGAACAGTTAAAAGGCAGAGAGCAAAAGCTGTTAAGTCGCGGTCAGCGTGTGAAAGACACAAAGAACAAGTATAGATTAAAGCCCGACTTTCATATCGAAGAACCGATGAACAAAATACTGTTAATTGACGACGTTTATACAACGGGCGCATCGATGAAGATTTGCGCTAAATTATTAAGAGGAAAAATCGCTCGTGCGGTTGTTCCGATTACACTTTCGAAAACAAATCACCTAAACAAAAAAGGGAGTTAAAACATGAAACAGAATTTGGATTTAGTTCGTATTCAAGCAGGCGAATTGCTTTGTACTCTTTCGCGGCACAAGGGTGGTATTTCGCTCTATTCCTTGCGCGACCGCAAGATTAAAAAGAACTTTTTGACACAACAACGCCCTCTTTTCACCTTGACGGCAAGGGCGCTTAATTCTGACGATATGATAACCGTTTCCTCCGACGAAGGATTTAAAAATTGCCTTGTTGAAACGGTGGGAAGCGATACCGTTATTGTCCTTTCGGGTAACAAGAATTTAAGCGGTGTAACCGTTGTTCTTTGCGCGCACGCGGTTGGCAACAGAATCGAATGGACAACCAATCTTATCAGCGAAAATAACGATTATGCGCTTTATTCATGTGATTATCCCAAGGTTTCCTTCGATGCGAAGAAGGACTTTTGGTTCCTCTCTCCGACCGGCCCCGGTGAACTTTGGAACGGCGCACAGGATTGCAAATCCTGCCAAAATTACCCCTCTTACGGCGCATCAATGCAGTTTATGGCGTTTTGGAGCAAGACTCACAGACGCGGTATTTATTACGGTCTTCACGACGCGTCGCCCGCTTATAAGCAGATTTTCTTTGAAAAGAAGAAGGGCGAAAAGGTATTTACCTTTAACGGCATAATGCCTCTTGTCGATATCAATTCGCCTTGCAACAGCCAAACCCTTTACGGTAAATGCGTTTGGGAAATCTTTGACGGCGACTGGTACGATGCTTCTCTCCTTTACCGCGAATTCTTTGAAAAGAACGCGCTTTGGAAGCCCGAAACCGACGAAAACGGCAGAAAAGACACTCCCGATTGGATGAAGAAAAATACTCACTGGTGGCTCGTCCGTGTCGGCGACGATGAAAAATACGTTGACGAAGTGTTGGAAGCCGACAAAGACCTCGGTATGACGAGTGCTATCCACCTTTATGACTGGCACCAAAATCCGTTCGACAACGACTATCCTCACTATTTCCCCGTGAGAGATACCTTCACAAGCGGTTTGAAGCGTATGCAGGCAAGCGGCATGAAGGTTATGCCCTATATCAACGGACGTCTTTGGGACACTCGCGATAAGGGTATCGAAGATTTTGAATTTACCTCGAAAGCGCTTCCCAACTGTACCAAGAAGCGCAACGGCGAACCGATTGCCGAATCGTACAGCTCGAAAGAATCCGACGGCTCGTCGGTACGTCTTGCCGTAATGTGTCCGTCAACTGCTTGCTGGCAGGAAAAGATGGTAGAAATCGTCGGCAGATTGTTAAACGAAGTCGGTGTTGACGCTGTTTATATGGACCAAATCGCCGCGGCGCAACCGCAGCTTTGCGAAGATCCTACCCACTCTCACCGCGCAGGCGGCGGCAGCTGGTGGATAGAAAGTTACAACAATTTGTTGGACCACGTGAACCGCGTTTGCCCCGAAAATTGCTGTATCACCACCGAATGTACCGCAGACCCGTTTATGAAGCATCTTCAAGGTTATCTTACTTGGCTTTGGGTTCATAACCGTCAAGTGCCCGCGTTTGTGGTTATCTATTCGGGTTACGTTACCATGTTCGGCAGAAACTTCCGTTATATGCCCGAAGACGATGACGAAGGTCAGAGAATTATGGCGGCGCAATCGCTCACGTTCGGTGATCAGATGGGCTGGAACACTCCCGAATTCTATTTCCAAATGAAGAACAAGGAATTTTACAAGAAGTGTGTTCACGTCAGAGATGAACTTGGCTCTTATATGTATGACGGTCGCTTGCTTCGTTCCCCCGAATTTACAGATGACGTTCCGATGCTTCGCACCACCCGTTCGAGAGAAGCGTATGACGGTTTGCTTGAACACAGCGGTACTTTCTGCGAACATTGGGAAAGAAAAGACGGTGAAAAACTGTTGATTCTCGTTAACGCGCAGGACGTCAGCGCCGAAATGACCTTTACTGCTCACCTTGACGATGGTAAATATAAATTGCAAGGCGACGTTGCTTCCACTCTTACAATCGAAAACGGTAACGGTAAGGTTAAACTTCCGCCCCTTTCGGTTGCATACTGCTTGTATAAATAAGTATTGATTATTAAATAGTGAGTTTTCTATGTTATTCAAGTTTTTTCGTCCCGATATGGCGTTTTGCGACGTTTATACAATTTCGCCCGAGGCTCTATCCGAACTTTCGGTTAAGGGCGTGGTGTTTGATATCGACAACACCGTCGCGCCCTATGAGGTTGAACGCCCCACCGACGAAATGAAGAATTATTTCGCGAATTTGCGCGATGCAGGGATAAAAATGGCTTTCGTGTCGAACAACCAAGGCGCGAGAGTCACCGCCTTTAACGAGGGTTTGGGCTTGTTTTACGTCTGTAAAGCAGGTAAACCCTCGCCCAAGGGGATTCGTAAATGTATCGCACATTTCGGGCTTTCACCCGATGAGGTTCTTGCCGTCGGTGACCAGATTTTCACCGACTGTCTTGCCGCGCACCGCGCGGGAATCCGTTTCGCAATCGTCAAACCGATTCAACCCGTGGAATCAAAATTCTTCAAAATAAAACGCTTTTTCGAAAGACCGTTTGTTAAAAAACTTGATTGGCGGGGGAAACAATAGCCAAAAGCAAAACGGTTTTGAAATGCCTGTTTTCGCCATAACATCATCAGTCTTTCCCGATATACGCTCGTATTATCGAAAAAAACTTCTTCGTTCTGACAAAAACATTCTATTTCAAAACTGATATATCACCTCACGGCGAGTAAATTTAGAGATTATTTTCGCTGTGATGAAGCAGGAATACAAACGTATTCCAATGAAGAACGGGGGAAATAAGCCGAAAGTGACCGCCGTGAGGCGTTTTGGTTTGACTATTGTTTCCCCGATCCGAAAAACGCACTAATTAAGATAAAAAAGAACAAAAACAAGGGAAATAAATGAAAATGAATGCAAAATTCGGCCCCGGCGGCAACTCGGATGCTTTCCGTGCCGCAGGCGGAAAATCGACGCTTCAAGCACCGTCTTTTGTGAAATCTGTCGGTCTTGACGCTTATGAATACGAGGCAGGGAACGGAATAACCGGCAGCAACGAGATGTTTTATGCAATCGGTGCAAAGGCGAAGGAATACGGGATTTCGATGTCGTTCCACGCGCCCTATTTTATCTCGCTTTCGTCGGTTGAAAAGGAAAAACGCGACAACAGCGTCGAATATATAAGAAGAAGCGCAGAGGTCAGCGATCTTTTGGGCGCGAAAACCATGGTTATCCATTGTGGCTCTTGCGCGAAGATAAGCCGCGAAACCGCGATGGAGTATGCCCGTGAAACGCTTACAAACACCGCGAGAATGATGTACGATTGCGGTTTTTCGGTCATCGCAGGTATCGAAACGATGGGCAAGGTTAATCAGTTGGGCACGCTCGACGAGGTTTTGGAGTTGTGCAAAATCGCAAAATGCTTCGCTCCCGTTGTCGATTTCGGTCACCTTAATGCGCGTGACAGAGGCGTGTTTTTCACATCCGACGATTATAAGCGCGTTTTTGATAAGATTTCCACCACGCTCGGTCCTGAATATGCCGAAAATCTGCATTGTCATTTCTCAAAAATAATGTTTACCGAAATGGGCGAAAAGAAGCACCTTACTTTCGAAGACGAAGTTTACGGTCCTAACTTTGAACCCTTGGCAGAAGCAATCGTTTCGCTCGGTGTTTCGCCGACAATTATCTGCGAATCGGCAGGGACACAGTCCGACGATGCAATAATTATGAAAATGATGTATGAAAAAGAAAGAATCAAACAAAACCGATAAAAAAGCAAAAAAATCAAGACGTGTTTTCAAAATTCTGCTTAAAGTTACGTTGATTCTAACGCTTATAGGAATACTTTTTGTTGCGGTGTGCAATATCATCGTAATCGCTTCGGCAAATAAATATATTGTGGATTTCGACACGGCGGTTGAACTTGACGATATCGATTGCATTATCGTGCTCGGCGCAGGGTTAAGAGCAGACGGCACGCCGTCGAATATTCTGCACGAGCGTGTTGAGTGCGGTGCAAACCTTTATCTTTCGGGCGCGTCAGAGCGGTTGCTGTTAAGCGGCGACCATTCGCGGAAAGATTATAACGAAGTCGGCGCGATGAAGGATTATATGGTGTCGCGCGGGATAGATAAAAACGTTGTTTTCACCGACCACGCAGGTTTTGATACATATGACACCGCCTACCGCGCGAAAGAGATTTTTAAAGCGGAAAAGGTGCTTATCGTCACGCAGGATTTTCATATCTCGCGCGCGGTGTTTATCGCGCGTTCTGTAGGGCTTGATGCCTACGGCGTGGAATGTGACACAGGTGAATTGGGCAACAATATATTTAACGATTTACGCGAGATTGCCGCAAGGCCGAAATACGTGCTTGACGCCATTTTTAAGCCGAAGCCGAAATACTTGGGCGAGGCAATACCGATATGGGGAGAAGCGTCTTTAACAGACGGATAAGAATATGAAATTTAACGAAATTACGATTCACACAACCACCGCAGGAAGCGAGGTCGTTTCGGGCGTTTTGTTCAACGAGGGCATCAGTTGCTTCTCGGTTGAAGACCCTCGCGACTTGGCGGAGCTTTTGGAAAATAAATACGTTCCCGTTGACTACGTCGAAGACGGTCTGCTCCGTGAAGACGGCGACGTTTTGGTGCGCGTATATCTCGCCGAAAACGAACAGGGACAGTTACAACTCGACGGCATTTTGGCAGGTATCGAGAAGTTGAAGTTGCTCGGCGAGGACTGGCTCGGTTCATTGGATACCGAACTTTCGGTCACCGACGAAAAGGATTGGGAAAACAACTGGAAGCAATATTTCCATCCGCTTCCCATCGGCGAAAAATTTTTGGTCGTTCCCTCTTGGGAAAAAGCCGACGATGACAGCCGTTTGGTTATCGAAATAGACCCTGCATCGTCGTTCGGTACGGGACGTCACGAAACCACCGCGCTTTGCTTGGAGGCGGTCGAGAAGTTATCCCCCGAAAACAAAGACGTGCTCGACATGGGTTGCGGCAGCGGTATTTTGGGTATCGGCGCGGCATTGATGGGCGCGAAACATATTGATGCGATAGACATTGATATGGTTGCATCGCGTATCGCCGAGGAAAACGCCGAGAAGAACAACGTTAAAGACGTTATGTCGGTATATTGCGGAAACGTGTTGACCGATACCGACCTTTGGAATAAATTTGCAAACAATAAATATGATATAATTTTGGCGAATATCGTCGCCGATATTATCAGCGAAATGCTTCCGCTTTTCACTTCTTGTCTTAATCAAGACGGAAGATTGGTATGTTCGGGTATCATCTCAATGAGAAAAGAGTTTGTACTCGAATCGCTCGAAGAAAACGGCTTTATTGTTGAAGAATTAAAAGAGAAAAACGATTGGATTGCAATAGTATGCAAGAAAAAGGCATAGAAATCGAACGCGAAATGCGTTCGCTCGAAGCACAGCTTGATTATCATTCGCGGCTTTATTACGACCTCGACACGCCCTTGATTCAAGACGAGGAATACGATTCGATGTTTGCGCGTTTGGTGGAATTGGAAGCCCTTTACCCCGAATTCGCTTCCCCCAATTCGCCCACACAGCACGTCGGCGGCAAGGTTTCGGAAAAGTTTGAAACCGTGCGCCACGAAGTCCCGATGGATTCCTTCGACAAGGTCTTTTCGGAAGACGAGGTTTACGATTTTGTCGGCAAGATAAAGAACGAATTTCCCGATGCCGAATTTTTTGTCGAAAAGAAGTTCGACGGCTTGTCGGTTTCGCTTGAATATGAAAACGGCATCTTGGTTCGCGGCTTAACGCGCGGTGACGGTGTTTTCGGCGAAGACGTAACCGAAAACATCAAGACGATAAAGTCGGTTCCGCTGAAACTCAACAAGCCAATACCGAAACTCATCGTGCGCGGCGAGGTCTATATGCCTCGGAGAGTGTTCGCGAAGTTGAACGAACAGCGCGAATTAAACGGCGAAAAGACCTTTGCCAATCCGCGTAATGCGGCGGCAGGTTCGCTCCGTCAGCTTGATTCAAAGCTTTGCGCGGCGAGAGGGCTTGAAATCTTTGTTTTTAATCTTCAAGTCGCTGATGAAATGCCGAAAAGCCATTCCGAATCGCTCGAAACGTTAAAAGAACTCGGCTTTACCGTGTCAGACGGAGGACAGCTTTGCGTTACGGCTGACGAGGTTGTAAACGCGATTAAATCAATCGGGTTGTCGCGCCCGAATCTTCCTTACGACACCGACGGCGCGGTAATTAAGGTTGATAAATTATCAATCCGCGAACGGTTGGGAAGCACGTCTTCCGCACCGCGTTGGGCGGTTGCATATAAATTTCCTGCCGAGATAGTCGAAACGGTGCTAAATGACATCGTGATTCAGGTCGGACGAACGGGTGTGCTCACTCCTCGCGCGGTTTTAACCCCCGTGCGCCTTGCAGGCAGTACGGTTTCGTTCGCGACACTTCATAATATAGATTTTATTCGCGAGAGGGACATTCGCATCGGCGATACGGTTCGTCTTCGCAAAGCAGGGGACATTATCCCCGAAATTATTTCGGTTGTAACCGAAAAACGTGAAAATGGTGCAAAACCGTTCGAAATGCCCAATACCTGCCCGTCTTGTAATGAAAAGGTGCACCGCGAACAAAACGAAGTTGCGGTACGTTGCCTAAACCCCGATTGCCCTGCGCAGTTGAGCAGAAGTATAATCCACTTCGTTTCGCGCTCGGCTATGAATATCGACAATCTGGGCGAAAGCGTTATCGAGCAGTTTATCGCTAACGGTATGATAAAGAGCGCGGCTGACCTTTATTACCTCAAAAAAGAGGATATAGCCAAACTCGACAGAATGGGCGAAAAGAGCGCTCAAAACATCATCGACGCGATTGACAAGAGCCGCGAAAACGGTCTTGCCAAACTGCTTTGCGGTTTGGGTATCCGCCATATCGGTGAAAAGGCGGCGCAATCGGTGGCGGCAAAATTCGGTGATATCGGAGCGGTTATGTCTG
>JAGBUH010000138.1 GCA_017630915.1 Clostridia bacterium | reverse complement strand
CTTATCGGTACCGGTTGCGGTGTGCCGGGGATTATGTCCTCGCGTACGATTGAAAACGTAAGCGACCGCAGAATGACTGTAATTACAACTACTTTCATACCGTGCAGCGCGAAACTTCCGCTTGTCGCACTTATTGCGTCGGTGCTTTTCGACGGTGCTTGGTGGGTTGCCCCGAGTGCATATTTCTTGGGCATTGCGGCGATACTCTTGTCGGGCATAATGCTTAAAAAGACGAAACTCTTTTCAAGCGACGTTTCGCCGTTTGTAATGGAGCTTCCTGCGTATCACATGCCGACGTTTTCGGCGTTGATGCGCTCGATGTGGGAACGCGGTTGGTCGTTTATTAAACGCGCAGGTACGGTTATACTTCTTTCGGCGGTCATCATCTGGGCAGGTTCCTGCTTCGGTACGGATGTTAACGGAGTTTGGGGATTCTTTACCGAAATTCCCGATGGCGGAAAGAGTGTTTTGGATATGGTCGGTTCGGCTATCGCTTGGCTTTTCAAACCGCTTGGGTTCGGTACTTCCACCGCGGCGGTTGCAACGGTGATGGGTTTGGTTGCCAAGGAAGAAATTGTTGCCGTGTTCGGTGTGCTTGATTTTGGCGGTATGACCGCGCTCGCCGGTTATTCCTTCCTCGCGTTTAATTTGCTTTGCGCACCTTGCTTCGCGGCGATGGGCGCAATCAGACGCGAAATGAACTCGGCGAAATGGACGGCGTTTGCTATTACCTATCAATGCGTTTTCGCTTATGCCGTGTCGTTGATGATTTATCAGTTCGGTATGTTTTTCGGCGGTGAAGTCAATATATTCGGAATTTTGTCTGCCGTTGCGGTTGCGATTTTGATGGTTTATATGTTGGTGAGAAAACCGTATAAGAAATGAGTGATTTTATGAATTGGATTATCGAAAATATGGCGACAATCATCGTTTCGGCAATCGTTTTGGGTGTATTGTCGTTAGCCCTTTATAAAATTATAAAAGACAAAAAATCGGGCAAGACATCATGCGGTTGCTCGTGCAGCGGTTGCGCGATGAAAGAAATGTGCCATAAAGAAAAATAAGTGAATAACGTTTGATTTTATCAAAAATATCACTCACGTGAAAACGCGAACCATAAGCGGACAGTCGAGGACGGTAAGTCCCTACGATGTTATTTTAAATTTGATTGATATACAAAAAACGTTTTTATAAAACATAAAAAGGAGTAAACTATGTTATTTGCGAAAACCGAAAAATGCGTGATTTCTGTTGAAGGAATGCATTGCAATCATTGTAAAGCAAAGGTGGAAAATACTCTTAAAGCGGTTAAAGGCGTTAAGAGCGCAAATGCCGATTTGGGTTGCGGCGAGGCTGTTGTAACCTACGTTGACGGCAAGGTCGATAAAGACGAACTCGTAAAGGTTATCAACGAAGCGGGATTTTCCGCTAAATTAAAATGAAAACGTCTGCCGTAATCAAGGTCGGCGGAATGTCTTGCGTTCGCTGTTCTGCCGCCGTCGAGAATGCGCTTTTGGCGCAGTCGGGCGTTATGTCGGCTACCGTTTCTTATGCAAACGGACGGGCTGAGGTTGTTTACGACGATTCGGTCGTGAACATTAAAACCCTAAACAAAGCAATAAAAAACGCAGGATATGAGGTAGTCGAAGACCTCCGTACCGCGCAAAAGCGAGAATATAAAAATACGTTGTATGCGTTTTTGTTCTCGGCGGTTTTGTCGTTGCCGTTTTTTGTTATGATGGCGATGATGTTTATACCTACGTTGCACGATATCTTTTCGTGGTTGCACAACGGATATTTACAGTTCGCACTCGCGACACCGATTCAGTTTGTTTCAGGACTTCGTTTTTACAAGGGCGCGTACCATTCGCTTAAAAACAAAAGTCCGAGCATGGATTTGTTGGTCGCGCTGGGCACGACGGTTTCATATTTTTACAGCGTTTATGCCTTATTTTCGGGCAGAGGGATATTCTATTTCGAAAGTTCGGCGATGATTATAACCCTCGTTTTGCTCGGCAAAACGCTTGAATCGCGCGCGAAATCGAAAACAAGCGCGGCTATTGAAAAACTTATCGACCTGTCGCCTAAAACCGCGACGGTTATACGTGACGGTGTTTATACGGTTATTCCGACGTCGCAAATCGAAGTTGGCGACCTTGTTGTAGTGCGTTCGGGCGAGGCAATCGCCGCCGACGGTGTTGTCACCGAGGGAAGTACGCATATCGACGAATCGATGCTCACGGGCGAGAGTTTGCCGATTGACAAGACAGTGGGTGATAAGGTTTACGGCGGAACGGTAAACGGAAGCGGTTTTATTATCTTCCGCGCACAAAACGTCGGCAACGACACGGTTTTGTCGAACATTATCCGTATGGTCGAGGAGGCGCAATCGTCGAAAGCGAACATACAAACGGTTGCCGACAAGGTGTCTGCGAT
>JAGBUH010000137.1 GCA_017630915.1 Clostridia bacterium | reverse complement strand
TGTTACAATAATTGTTTTGCATACGCTGCGGCGCCGAAAACGGGGGGACGTTCGTTTGTTATGAGCGTTACTCTTTCGGGGATTTTGTTAAGCAGCAGATTCATAGAAATGCTTGATTTTAAAATCCCGCCTGCGAGCGCGACTTGGCAACTTGATTCAAAATACATCGACGCGCGGTTAATCAGTTCGGCAATATAATTCATATTGTCGTCAATTATCGCAAACGCCGCTTTGTCGCCCTTTTCACACGCCGAAAAAACTATCGGTGCGAGGGCAGCAATTTCGTCTTTCGACATTTGCAAGAATTTATCGAGGTAAGAAACAAAATCGTCACTACCGATGCGTTCGGATAACAATTCTTCCATAACGCCCGAAACTTCTCTGCCGTCGGCGGTCTTTAACGCGTGTGCGATACAACTCTTGCCGATTTCGTAACCGTTACCGATAAGGTCAAACCCGCCGTAACCGCCGATTCTGAAAATCTCGCCATTTCGTTTTACAAAGCAACTCGAACCCGTACCGCAAATAATGCTCACGCCGTCTTCAATCGGGAACGCGCCGAAAAGCACGTTTATTCCGTCGTGGCTTGATTCTGTTTTCGCATTGGGCAAGAGGGAAGACAGCAACTTCGTCACCCTTTCGGTGTGACCGCTGCTTGTCAGCCCTGCAATCCCTGCAAAAGCCGAAACAACCTCTGTTTTATCGACGTTGTTTTCGATCAATAACGCCTCGATATTTTCGGCAATTAAATCTTCGACCGAATCAATACCGATATCAAATGGATTAGACCTTGATGCGATTCTTCTTCCGACCTCGTTAAAATCGAGGTCGCAAAGCAGAAAGTCGGTCTTGCTTCCGCCGCCGTCGATGCCGATAAGGTAGTTAGCCATTATTTTTGGTTCTTTTCCAAAAGAGCCTTGATTTCGTTAAGGGTTTCGAGAGTCTTTTCTTCAACGGTAGGTTCAGCAGGTGCTTCTTCAACAGCCGCTTCTTCTTCCTTCTTCTTCAACGCTTCCATCTTGGTGCGCATACCAACGAACGCCTTAACAACGAGGAACATACAGAGCGCAACGATGAGGAAGTCAACTATGTACATAATGAATTGACCGTATTTGATTGCAACTTCTGCAACTGCTGCAACGGTGCCGTCTTCACTTGCAGGAACTGCTTCGGTGATAACGTATTTCATATCAGCCAAGGACTTGGTGTTACAAATTGCGCCGATAGCAGGCATGATGATATCAGCAACGAGCGAGGAAACGATTTTACCGAACGCGCCGCCGATGATAACGCCGACAGCCATATCGAGAATGTTACCTTTGGTGATAAATTCCTTGAAATCGGAAACCAATTTTACTTTTTTCATTTTAATTCTCCTTAATTCGATTTTTTGGGGTATGTATCCGCAAATTCATGCGGATATATCGGGGATTAGAGTGCGCCGTTGAGTTTGTTTAACAATTCTTCGGCGTTTTGACCGTGTGCCGAGCAGGCGTCGTTGATACTTTCGCCGCGCGACATGGGACAGCCAAGACAATGCATTCCTATTTCAAGGAAATACTTTGCCAATTCGGGATGTGCATCAAGCACGTCGCCTACGAGCATATCGCCTGTGATTTTAGTCATTGTCGTTGCTCCTTTCGTTGTTGTTATTTATATTTTCTTTTTCTTCTTCTTGGTCTTCGTAATCTTCATCGTCGTCTTCGTCTACATCATAGTCTTCGTCGTCTTCGTCTTCGTCTTCATCTTCGATTTCTGTCGAATCGGATTCGTCGGAAGAATCAACTTCCTCTTGCGGTTTATCTTCTACCGCATTTTTGCCCTTGGGCGAGAGGAAATAACGTCCGATTTGGGTAAGCACAAAATATCCAATACTTAAAACGAGCGAGATTATCAATCTTGCCATCGTCGGTATTCCGTAACCGAAGACGTTGTGACCGAGTTTTGTACACATAAGAATCGCAATAATCGCCAAAACACCTGCACCGCAGATGTACAAAAGACGGTTGCCGAACCGTTTCGATGCGAAAATACCGCCGTGTCCGCCGATAGAGCCGGCATAAAGGAACAGCAAAAGCGAAATCGATATCATCGTGCAGGTTGGGCTTTGCGTTGCGGCGGCACACACGAAAAGCGTTATGCCTCCGCCGATTGCGAACATAAGGGGATAGATAAAATCGTTAAAGCTCGGTTTTGACTGCATTGGTGGGAATGTTTCGCGGAGATTTTTAACGTTTCGCGGTTCGAACGCAAGTGTGAACGCAAACGCGATATTGAATATAATTCCGCCAAAAAGCACGTCTTGGGTGCGGAAAGCAGGCACTTGATTGTAACAAACCGCAAAGACCGAGGCAACCAACATCATTATCGCGGCGATTGGCAGATAGTTAATAACCGACAAAATTCTTCGGAAAACGGTTTTCGCATTAAGGATACCGTCGGCGATAAGGTTTATGCCGTTTCCGAGCATCATAACGTCGGCGGTCATACGCAACGTGTCGCAAGACGTGTCGGGGACTATCGAAACGTCGGCTTCGCTCATTATAGGGAGTTCGTTAATCCTTTCCGCCGTCACAGCGGTAACGCGGCCGTCTTCTTTCCGTAACCGAACGATATCGTGCCATTCGTTATCGTCGATATTTAAAAACATACGGTAATAGGGCGCGTTCGCGATAAGCAATCCGCGAGAGCAGGTACGCATCTGTTCGGCGGTTATAATCTGCGCTTCGTCGGTAATTATTCCTGCGCTTTTTGCCGAATTCAACGCGGTATAGTATGCATCGTTTGAATTAAGAACGGTTTCGATTCCTGCCGCTTCGCAACGGTAAACCGAGGAAGCAACACCTGCATCAAGCGAGCTTGCAAAGGAAATAAAACCTTTAAAAATCAATCTATGTTCGGCTTCTATATCGCGCAAGGTTGTAGCTTCGGTTTCACCGCAAGCCACAGCGACAAGGAAACTCGACGTTCTTGCCGAATCCTCGGCAGCCAAAAGAATCTTCTTGCGCGTGAAGTCGCTTAACTTATAATCGCTTCCGTCAAGCGTATATCCGACACAGCGCGAAAGTATATTTTCGGGTGAACCGCGAACGATAACCATGTTTTTGCCGTCTTTTAACACCAACATACGCGAAATATCGCCCGACAGGGTATATTCGGCATCTAACCTGATATATTCATCGCGAATCATGCCGATAGGTTTTGTCCATTCGGCGAAATATTCGACAATCGCATCGTCAATCGGCGAGCCTTTATATTCGGGCAAACCGCGCGTTTTCTTCTTTTCGGCGGCGGTTATCTTGCGCGCGTCGGAGCAGACGAGCATCAGTTTTGCCAATTCCTCTGCCGTCGCATCGGGGCGTTTTTCGCGGTCGTAATTTCTAACCGAAAAGTAAAGTCCCGTAAGCGATATACGTTTCGGAGGGAAAGCGAGGTTTTTGCCGCACATAATCGTATTAGCCATTGCGAGCGTTTGGATACGGCTGTAATTTTTGACAACCATACCGTCTTCCGCCATTTTTTTGGCACCGAAAGCGAGCGACGACGAGCAAAGCGAAATCATACTGTCGCAAAGCGAACTCGCGCCGATTGCCACCGACACGATAAACCAATCGGTAATATCTGCCCCCGCGGCAACTCCGATAACCAAAAGAAAGAAGCTGACAATCAAAGACACGATCGAAATATAACCCGAAAGGGTCTTAACATATTTCATTATTTCGGGGAGATGTTCGTCATCACCCGAACGTATTCTGCGCATAAGCGTTTCTTTGCCCGTTCGGCAAACGATTGCGCTTCCGTGTCCCGAAGTGACGATACTTCCTGCATACAGGGTGTTAAGACAAAACGCCTCCATGCCGTCACGCGAGATATATCGGCTGTCTTTTCTTATAGAGCCGTTTGCGCCGCTTATGTGTGATTCGAGAACGTAAAGGTTCATATCGTCGATAAGTCGGCAATCGGCAGGCACCATCATGCCGTCTTCGATGATGATAATATCACCGGGTACGAGCAATCTCGAATCAATAACGCTTTCTTCACCGTTGCGTATAACCTTCGCTTTGAGCGACGAATACTTTTTCGGCAATTTAAGCGCGATATTTGCGCGGTATTCGGCAAATGCGTTAAGAAGCATCATCGCCAAAACCACAACCGACATCACCAAAAAGGTTTTTTCTTCGGGGCGGAACAGATACATCGCAAACGAGGAAACCGCCAAAAACAGTCCCATAAGTCCTTTGAACTGGTTTTTGAGGCTCTCGCGGAAAGAAAGCCTGAATTCGTTTCGCAACTCATTCGCGCCGAACATCTTCCGCGCTTTTTTGATTTGTTTTGGGGTTTTACCCATTATCAAATCGCTTTCTAACGCTTCGGCAACCTCAATCGGTTGCATCTCCTCGGGCGAAAAGGTAAGTTCCTCTTCGTAAGACGCACCGGAAACGGTTTTTATTTTTAATTTTTGATTTCCGTTTTCTGCCATTTTTAACCTCTATAATTTTTAGGTTATGGGGTTACAAAATTTATTTTTCGGTTGTGACGACAACCTTTCCGTCTTTTACGTCTGCAAAAATCTTGCTGACGGGGGTAGAGTAATTCGCGACAATTTCGTTCGCCAAAATATCTTCAACTTCGGTTTGGATAAGACGTCTTAAATTACGCGCACCGTATTTTTCGGAATATCCCTTTTCGGAAAGATAGTCCGCCAAAGCATCGGAATAATCAAACATCATGCCCTTTTCGGCAAGAACGCTTTGCAAATCGCCGAGCATAATACGGCAAATTTTTGTGAAATTATCGGGTGTAAGACGGTTGAATACAACGATTTCGTCAACACGGTTGATAAATTCGGGGCGTAAAAACGTCTCCAACGCCTTCATCACTTTTGCGCGGTCGTTATCCTTAACGCTTTCGCCGAACCCTGCAACCGAGTGTCCCTCGTTGCTTCCTGCGTTGGTCGTCATGATAATAACCGTATTTTCAAAATTGACTTCCTTGCCGTGCGAATCGGTTATCCTGCCGTCGTCAAGGATTTGAAGCAGGATATTCATAACGTCGGGGTGCGCCTTTTCTATTTCGTCGAACAGAACGACGGTATAGGGTTTTCTTCTGATTTTTTCGGTAAGCTGTCCCGCATCGTCATAACCGACGTAACCGGGAGGCGAACCGATAATGCGCGAAACCGAGTGCTTTTCCATGAATTCGCTCATATCCAATCGGATAAACGCTTCGGGCGAATCGAAAAGATAAGCGGACAATACCTTAACCAATTCGGTTTTGCCGACGCCCGTGCTTCCTGCAAAGATGAACGAAACGGGTTTCTTTTTATAGGAAATACCCGCACGCGAACGTTTAATCGCACGTGCGACCGAGTTTACAGCATCGTCTTGACCGATGATGCGTTTTTTGACCTCGTTTTCAAGGCGTTCAATCTTAACAAATTCGTTTTCGCTGACATTTGTGGCAGGGATACCTGTCCAAACCTCGATAACTCTCGCGATTTCTTCGTCGGTAAGCTGCAAAGCATCGCGCTCTTTCGAGAGTTCGTCAAACCTTGCTTCTTTTCTCATAAGCGAGGTTTTGATATCTGCAATCTTCTTAAAATCGTCTTCTTCGGGCGTTTCTTTGCCTTCAAGTCCCTTTAACTCGTCGCGCAATTTGTTGACTTCCTCCGTCACAAGCGCGAGTTCGTTGATAATAGGGGAATGCATCGCCATGTGCGCGCACGCCTCGTCCATAAGGTCGATTGCCTTATCGGGCAGGAATCGGTCGGTGATATATCTTTCCGAAAGCGTGACCATTCTGCGCACCAAATAGCTCGGAATATTTATTCCGTGGTGTTTTTCGTAATATTTTTTAATACCTTCGAGAATCTTAATACTGTCTTCAATCGAAGGTTCGCCAATCATAACGGGTTGGAAACGGCGTTCGAGCGCGGCATCCTTTTCGATATACTGGCGGTATTCTTTAAGCGTGGTTGCGCCGATAAGTTGAATTTCGCCTCTTGAAAGCGCGGGTTTCAATATATTAGCGGCGTTCATACCGCCCTCTGCATTACCTGCACCGACAATCGCGTGAACCTCGTCGATAACAAGTATCGCGTTACCTGCTTTTTTTGTTTCTTCGATAAGACCGCGCATACGGTTTTCGAACTGACCTCTGAATTGAGTACCTGCAACGATAGCAGTCATGTCGACAAGGTAAACTTCCTTGCCTTTCAATTTATAAGGAACGTCGCCTTTTGCGATTTTCTGTGCAAGCGCTTCGGCAACCGCAGTTTTACCTACACCGGGTTCGCCGATAAGGCAGGGGTTATTCTTTTGACGGCGCGTCAAAATTTGAACAACACGTTCCAATTCGTTATCTCTGCCGACAATGTTATCCAACTTGCCCTCACGCGCACGTTCGGTCAAATTCAAACAGAAGTCACGGAGATAACTCGTTCCGCGTTTGCCTTTCGGTTTTGCGTTTTGTTTGCCATCATTGTTGCCTTGGTTTTCTTCGCTTTGCATCGGGCTGTTATTACCGAAAAACGAATTCAAATCGATAGAAGGCGCTCTGCCCTCGTCATCGCTTTCGTCATCGCCCATAGGCATCAAACCGTTCATGCCGTTCATCATACCCTCGTCGAGCGCGTCGATATCTTCGGGTGTCATATTCATCTGTTGCAATATATCGTCAATCGGCTTTATGCCGAGTTCCTGCGCACATTTAATGCAATAACCTTCGCTTGTAATCTTACCTGCAACGCTCTTTTGAACGAAAATTATCGCAGGGCGAACCTTGCAGCGCGAACATCTTTTTAATTCCATTTACCGTGTCACCTCGTGGTTTAAGTTATCTCTCTTTATATACCTTCAAATAATACATTAAAAACGAGAAAATCAGCATCGCGACCATCACCGCACATATAATTATGTCCAAAACGGCGTTTCCGCGCACGATTATTCTCAAAAACGCGCAAAGGAAAAGTATTACAGTTGCCAATTTTCCGTACCAACGCGCTTGTGTTACCTTCTTGTTGCGCTTGATGACGAGTATTCCGCCCACCATCATCGCGATTTCTTTTATAACAATCGGGATAAGCAACACGAGGAATATTATATTATCCACCGTGAAGCAGACCGCCGCAGTTATTTGCATCAATTTATCGGCAAGCGGGTCTAAAATCTTGCCCGCGTCGGTTATCCAATTAAATCTTCTTGCCAAATATCCGTCGAGCGCATCGGTAAGCCAAGCCAACGCGTAAATTCCTGCCGCGATATAACATTCGGGCGAATTGCTGTATTCAAAATACGAAAATACAAACAGCGGTATCATCAAAAGCCGAATAACCGACAATATATTTGGAATATGTTTCATTTCCTACCTCTTTTTTTAATTCTTAAGCCTTTGCAACTATACTGGTTCGTCACCCAACCAAAATAACAATAAGGTATGTTTTTTGGTTGGTGCAGATTTGTTTTTTGTGCCTTGCTACTTCTTTTCTATACTGTAACGTGTCCCAACCGAAATAACAATAAGGTATGTTTTTTGGTTATACAGATTTGGGGTTTAAATTTAACGCTATGTCTGTAAAAACACAAAACAAATCGCACATCTGTGTAGGGAATGGGTTTATCCCATTCCGTTGCGTAACGCATTAGTATCACGTTGTCTTTAACCGTTAATATCGCGGAAAGGGACAAGCCCTTTCCCTACAATAACAAAATGTATTTTATTACAGAATCACTGCCCGACTCAAATGAAAAACGCAAAAATATCTAATTCGCTGAAAAATTTAAACAACAATGTTTTTTCAGCGTCAAGGCCTGCCAAAAATTCGCTGTTTAGGAATGAAGAATGTTCAATCAAAAGTCCCATAACGAAACAGAACAGGGTAACGCGGAGCAATGCAAGAACCGCGCCCAACAAAATTCCCAACAATTTATTCGCGGTGCGGATAATCGGCAATTTTGCCACCAAGTCGAGAATTCTCGCCACAATCGCTATCACGATAAGCGCACCGATAAAGAGTATAACAATCGCGATTGCCTTTGCGATAATATTTGTTATCGGCTCTGCAATACGCGAAGCAAGTGCCGCTTCGCCCTTGTCGGCATCTGCAACGTTGTTATTATACCATTCCGAAAGTTGCTCTAAATCCAAACCCGCAACACCTATGGTTGCATTAAATTCTTCGGATTTGCCTTCCAAAAGACCGTTCACACCGAGCGATGTATTTACGAGTGCTTCGGTTATCGTATCTTCAACCGCCGATTCAACCGTTTCGGCAACCGAGGTTGTTTTCAAATAATTCGCCAAAGGGTTCGCAAACATAGCCGTCAAAACAATCGCCAAAATAAACGAAATTGCGCTGATTGCAGTCTTAACAAAACCGTTTTTTGCCGCGAAATAAATTGTAATTGAAATAATGGCGATAATCGCCAAATCAAGAATAAAGCTCATCAGTTGTTTTCCTTTCTGTCAAAAGACGAACTGTCAAAATATTCCGCTTGGTTTTCCGAAAACAAGATAAGTTCCTCTCCGTCGGAAACAAGTGCAGAATAAGATGTCGGTATGTTATATATATTTTGGTTTCCGGTTGTTATGTCACTTTCGGTAAGAACACCGGGCGACAGCGTATAGAGTTTATTTCCGCAGATAATCGCATCGGTAAGTGCACTATCGAACCTGCGCGAAACTTCAATACTTCCGTCGGTTCGGTAAATAACCGCTTCGGTACCGCCCGAAAGACCGTCTAAACCGTAATTAACAAGCGTTCTTTCACCGAAAACTCTGCCCGAAAGCAATTCTCTTTCGGCAAACGAAACTTCCGCCACGCAATTATTATCGTTATCAAAGGTTCGTAGCGCATCGGTGGTCAGCAAACGGTAACCCTCGTCGGTATAATAGATTCCAAGCGGAACTTCGCCGACGTATTCCTGCGAAAACAAAGGCGTATCGGAATCGTCGTTGATGTTAAACTTCGAAATTTTCGTAACCAGATTACCCTTTTGAGAAAAGTGCGATGCGGTAACAAATTCCTGCCCGTCGGGGGAAAGGGATGCAAAATCGGCATATTCGCTGCCGAACAAACGGGTATATCGTATTCTGAAATCCTTATCGTAAACGTAAACCGCCGAACGGTAACCCTTTTTCGAGCTTACAACGGCAAACTCACCGCTTTTCGATGCCGAAACGCAATAAACCGGATAATCAAAGGAGAGTTTCGCTAATTGCGAATAGGAATTAAAAATCCTAACCTCTTTACCGCCGAGGTCGTAACAGAATATATTTATTCCGTTTTCGACCATCTTCGGGTGGTCAAAGGTAAATGTTTCGCGCAACATAACCTCGCCGTCCCAACCCGTAATTGTCAAGCCGTTTTCGTTAAGCAACGCAAGGTCACCCTTATACGTCAAACCTCTGTTACCCTTGCTTCCGTCAAACGCGAGCACGCTGCCTTTAACCATTTCAGCTTCCTCGCCGACGTTTAGGAATTTCATCATATATTCAAAATTGTCAACAGTAATCTCGCTTCCGTGAAACGAGAAAGAATAAACAGCAAACAGCAACACGAACACCAAAACGGCATAACGTATGAACGACGCCCTGCGCGCAAGTTTCGTGTAATGCGACGCAACCGTCGGGGTTTCTTGTTTATTCTTTTTTGAACTTTTTTCTTTAAAGCCCGAAAATGCGCCCAAGTTAGTCACTCCGTTCTCAATATCGCTTCGCTCTCGATGAAAAACACACGGTTTTTCATCGGCTTTTTGTCGCTCGGCTTTGCCTCGCTCTCGAATGAAATCTGTGATTTCATTCGTTTTTTGTGATGTCCGTACACTCGCGTCAAGTTTGTGCGCCTCGTTCGCTTCGCTTCCTCGTTGTCCGACTCCTCGGAACTCATAGGGATATTTTTCGAGGCGCATGTCCTCGAAAAATATGGATTTTTATTGTATTTGTTCTGATTTGTACGTTTCTGTGATGAAAGTGGGTTTCTATTTACAAGTGGGTTGGTAGATATATCAATAAAACACTTTATTTAAAGTCAAACCCTTTGCAGGGGCGGTGATACCTGCATTTGCGCGGTTTTTTGATGCGATTATTTCGTTAATCGGCATCATCTGAGTGCCCGAAGCCATTTCGGCAACCGTGCCCACCATTATTCTAACCATATTATACAAAAATCCGTCTGCCGCTACCGTGAAAATAACGTTGTCGCCCTCGCGGACAGCATTAAAATACTTAACCTCGCGGACGGTATCAATAATCTTTGAGCCTGCCGCCATAAACGCGCAAAAGTCTTTCTTTCCGACAAATTCTTTGCAAATCTCGTTTGCCTTATCGACGTCGATATATCGGTGGAATTGCCAAGAAGTTTCGTTTTCAAAAGGGTTTCTTATCTTGCTGTTGTGTATGCGGTAAACATATTCTTTCCCCGATGCGTCATACCTCGGGTGGAATCCGTCGTTTGCCACCGCCGTTTCGGTAACAACGATATCTTCGGGAAGTTTTGTATTTATCGCAAGGTGAAGCGAATCGGTCGGGATATTCGGCAAATCGCCGCTTGCCAACGCGACAAACTCCCTTGCATGAACGCCCGAATCGGTCCGACTGCAACCCGTAAGGTCGGTTTTAACGCCGAATACTTCTTCACATGCCGTTTGTACCGCCTTTTGCACCGTCGGTTTATTGGGTTGCACCTGCCAACCGCAGTAATTTGTGCCTTTATATGCTATTTTCAGAATATATCCGCGCAAAATCCAACAACCTCCGACCAAGTCAAACGGTTAAGAAAGAAGACCGCTACTGTAATTAAGGTTACGGTTACAAGGAAGACGTAATCTTTTGCATCCGATTTCATAACTTTAAGTTTGGTTCTGCCTTCGCCGCCGTGATAGCAACGGCATTCCATCGCATCGGCTAACTCCTCGGCACGTCTTACGGCGGAAACGAAAAGCGGAATCAAAATCGGGATAAGCGCTTTTAAACGTTTAAGCAAATTACCGCTTTCGAAATCGGCGCAACGCGCCTTTTGTGCCGAAATAATCTTGTTCGTTTCCTCGATGAGAGTCGGGATAAAGCGAAGCGCTATCGACATCATCATCGCGAATTCGTGCACAGGTACTTTGATTTTTTTTAGCGGTGAGAGTACACTTTCAATCGCGTCTGTCAATTCAAGCGGACTCGTTGTGAACGAAATAAGCACGCTCGTACCCAAAACCAAGGAAAGCAAACGCAAAAGCATCATAACCGCGTTTCTGATACCCGATTGGTAAATCTTGATAAAATAGAACGAAACCAACGGTTCACCCTCGCCGACCGTGAAGAAAAGATTGACGATTGCGGTAAACGCGAGCACGAAAATCAACGGTTTTGCCGATTTTATAAGAACCGAAAACCTAACCCCCGACACCGCGATGAGAAATCCCGTGAACGCGAGCGATGTTAGCGCCGCGAGTTCGCTTTCTGCAACGAGCACGAGAACAAGGTATTCGACAAGTATTATTAACTTTATTCTCGGGTCGGTGCGGTGAAGCAGCGAATTCCCCGGATAGTATTGACCGAAGGTCACGTCTTTGAGCATTTTAACCTCTTGTTAGTCCGAAAAATACCGTTTATTTCGAAGTGATGGCTTTTTCGATTTCCTTTTTTGCGTATCCGACGGTATAAACGTCGGTGTTTTCGCAAAGATTGCGTTTTTTTAGTTCGATAAACAGTTTTGTAATTTGAGGCAGGTCGAGTTTTGCATCGAAAAGCTTTTCGGCTTGCATGAAAATCTCGTGCACACCGCCTTGCATATATACTTCGCCGTCTTTCATAACCAAAATGTTATCGGCGTAATTTGCGATATCTTCCATACTGTGCGAAATGATAATCAAGGTCGTGCCGTATATGTTTTTATATTCGGTCAGACCGCCCAAAATCTCCTCGCGCCCTTTCGGGTCCAACCCTGCGGCAGGTTCGTCAAGCACCAAAACCTCGGGTTGCATGGCAAGTACGCCTGCGATTGCGACACGTCTTTTCTGTCCGCCCGAAAGTTCAAACGGCGAACGTTTCAGTTCCTTTTCGCTAAGTCCGCAAAATTCCGATGCGAGTTTAACTCTCTTTTTTATTTCATCATCGGGCAAACCCATATTTTTAGGTCCGAACGAAATATCCGATTCCACCGTTTCGTCGAAAAGCTGATATTCGGGATATTGGAACACTAATCCGACACGGCTTCTTATCTTGACCATTTCCTTTGGCTTCGCCCAGATATTTTCGCCGAAAAGCAATACTTCGCCCTCGGTGGGCTTGGAAAGACCGTTAAGAAGCGAAGCGAGTGTGCTTTTTCCGCTTCCCGTATGACCGATTATACCCGTGATTTCGCCCTTGGGAAATGAAGTATTTATATTATTAAGCGCGGCTTTGCGGAAAGGCGTACCCTCGCCGTAAATAACGCTTATGTTTTTAAGTTCAAGAGCATTAGTCATTTTCGCTTTGCCTTCTCATAAACTTTTCTATAACGTCGGCGGCATCCATCGCGTGAAGAATACCTCTCGGCAGGTCGAACCCGTCTTTTTCCAAAAGATACATCAATTCTGTCACCTGCGGAACGGCGAGTGATACCGATTGCAGTTTCTCGACTTCCGAAAAAATTTCCTGCGGTGTACCGTCTGAAATAATTTTGCCGTGGTCCATCACGATGATTCTGTCGGCTTCGACGGCTTCGTTCATATAGTGGGTAATGGTGATAACCGTCATGCCCATTTCTTTGTTCAGCCGTTTCATCGCCGAAACGATTTCTTTTCTGCCCGTCGGGTCGAGCATCGCCGTCGCTTCGTCAAAAACGATACATTCGGGTTGCATCGCGAGAATTCCTGCGATTGCGATTCTCTGTTTTTGACCGCCCGATAATTTATAAGTCGCGTGTTTTGCATGTTCCGTCATATCGACGGTGGCAAGCGCCGCATCAACGCGTTTTCTTATTTCTTCGCGCGGGAGTCCAAGATTTTCGGGCGCAAAGGCGATATCTTCTTCAACCACACTTGCTACAAGTTGGTTATCGGGGTTTTGAAAGACCATACCGCATTTTTTACGGATATCAAAGGCTTTATCCTCGTCGGCGGTGTTCATTCCGTCAACAAAAATCGCACCCTTGCTCGGTAAAAGAATACCGCAAAGCAGTTTCGCAAGCGTACTTTTACCGCATCCGTTATGACCGATTATCGAAACGTAAGAACCCTTTTCGATTTTCAAGTCGATGCCGTTTATTACCTTGTCTTCTTCGGGCGAATAAGCAAATTCAACGCCCTGCGCTTCGATAAATGACATTTGCTACCTCATATTAGAGAATCGTATTAAGGCATCCACCTTGATGCCGCACCGCAGGGAAGAATCTCCCCACTGCTTTCAACCGGAATACCGATTTCCTGACTTTCGACGTATCCGCCGAACTTGCGTGTGTTCTTGCGAAGCACGTAACCGTTTGCGGCAGGGGAAAGCCCCGTTGTATATGAATTCAAAAGCACGAAAAGCGGTTCGTCGGAAAGCACTTGGCAAACTAAATTTACAAGTTCGTCAAGACATTCTTCGATAACCCATTTTTCACCGCCCGGTCCGCGACCGAACGAGGGCGGGTCGAGTATGACCGCGTCGTATTTGTTACCGCGGCGAATCTCACGCGCGACGAATTTAAAGCAATCGTCAACGATATATCTAATCTTGTTTTGCGGAATTTCAGATAACTCGGCGTTGCGCTTCGCTTTCGCGACGATACCCTTTGAGGCATCGACGTGGCAGACAAACGCACCTGCTTTCGCCGCCGCGACACTTGCGCCGCCCGTATAAGCGAAAAGGTTTAACAACTTGATTTCGCGTCCTGCGTTCTTAATCAACTTGGTGAACCAATCCCAGTTTGCAGCTTGTTCGGGGAAAAGTCCCGTGTGCTTAAAGCCCATCGGGGAGATGCCGAATTTAAGGTCGCCGTAGGATATAATCCATTCCTCAGGCACGTCTTTTTTTATCCATTCGCCGCCGCCCGAACGCGAACGACGGTAGATTCCGTTTGCTTTTTTCCATTCGCCGCCTCTTTCACCGCCCCAAATAACTTGGGGGTCGGGGCGTATAAGGGTGTAATCACCCCATTTTTCAAGCCTTTCGCCGTTGTTAGCATCGAGAAGGCGGTAATCCTTCCAGTTGTCGGCAGAATACATGGTGAATTTCCTCCGGAAGATAAAGGTGAAAAATTAGTAGTAGGTTAACTGTGCGCCTTGGCGCATATCGCGCCGGCTGTACGTGTCGTTGGGACTTTACGCTTCATATTACAAAATCAGCATATAAATTTGTTCTGTTTTGTAGGGAAAGGGCTTGTCCCTTTCCGCGTACATAGCATATTTGTGTCACGTAATTTTTAATCGTCGCTTCTGTGGAATGGGATAAACCCATTCCCTACAAAGATGTGCGGATTGTAAGGGGTTATTACAGACATAACCGCGACTTGATTTGCTTCACAAATGCGATATGTTTGCTACGCAAACGCGATATATTCGCTTGACGCGAATGCTATATATTATCGTCAAAACCAATCTGCTCGGTCATTCCGCTGGGGACATCAAGACCTAAATGGCGGTATGCGCCTGCGGTGGCACATCTTCCGCGCGGAGTACGGTTGATAAAACCGAGTTGAAGCAGATAGGGTTCATAAACGTCTTCAAGCGTTACCGATTCTTCGCCGATAACCGCCGCAAGCGTTTCAAGACCGACGGGACCGCCGCCGAAATGCTTGATTATCGCAGTAAGCATACGTCTGTCAACCGAATCAAGCCCAAGCGCATCGACTTCAAGCGCATCGAGCGCGGTTCGTGTGATGTGAAAATCGATAACTCCGTTACCCTCAACCGTCGCAAAATCGCGGACACGTTTTAAGAAACGGTTTGCGATACGCGGTGTTCCGCGAGAGCGCAAGGCAATTTCATAAGCGCCGTCGGCGGTAATCGGAACGCCCAAAATACCTGCCGAACGGGTGATAATCAACGCAAGTTCTTCGGGGGAATAGAGTTCCAAACGGAACGCCATGCCGAATCTGTCGCGAAGCGGAGAGGAAAGCTGACCTGCCCTCGTCGTTGCGCCGATAAGCGTAAAGGGTTTAAGCGGAATACGAATCGAACGCGCCGACGGGCCCTTGCCCATCATCAAGTCGAGCGCGTAATCCTCCATCGCGGGATACAAAACCTCCTCGACCTGACGGGGAAGACGGTGTATTTCGTCGATGAAAAGTATATCGTTACGTTCAAGCGTAGTAAGCAAAGCGGCGAGGTCGCCTGCCTTTTCGATGGCAGGACCGCTTGTTATTTTAAGGTTCACGCCCAATTCAGAAGCGATAATACAGGAAAGCGTGGTTTTACCCAAGCCGGGAGGGCCGTGAAGCAAAACGTGGTCGAGCGAATCGCCTCTGTTTGACGCGGCTTTGATGAAGACCGAAAGGTTGTCCTTCACCTTTTGTTGACCGACGTATTCCGAAAGGGTTTTCGGACGGAGCGAAAATTCGTTTTCGACGTCTTCTGCCGAAAATTCCGCGCTCGTCAGACGGTTTTCAAAATCGAAATCATCGGAATAATCGGGGATTTTGGAATTTATAGGCATTTATCGTCCCGACTCCTTTCCCAAAACTCTTAAAGTTTGTGCGATAAGTTCTTCAAGCGGAAGCGAGGTATCGAGTTTTTTGAGCGCCTCGGTGACCTTTGCGCGAGGGAAACCGTAAAGCGACAAGGTATCGACAACCTGAACGATCTTTTCGCTGTTTCCGCCCTTGCTCGAAGTGGACACCTCGACGTCAGATGCGCCAACTTTATCTTTAAGTTCAATAATCAACTTTTGTGCGGTTTTAAGTCCGATTCCCTGCGCTTGCGCGATAGTCTTCGCATCGCCGTTTGCGATTGCGGAACGCAAATCGTCGGGGGAGAACGTGCCGAGAATCGACATCGCGGCTTTCGGACCGATGCCCGAAACCGAGATAAGACGGGTAAAAAGCGAAAGCTCGTCCTCGTCGGAAAAACCGTAAAGCGCGATGTTGTCTTCGCTGACCGCCATGTAGGTATAGAGAAGCACGTCTTTGCCCGACTTCATCGAGATTTTTGAAACGGTGGAAAGCGAAATGCCCATCTTAAAACCTACTCCGCCACAGTCGATAACGGCGTAATCGTTTGTTATTTTGGCAAGTGTTCCGTGAACAAAATGTATCATTTTCGGCTTCTCCTTTTTAGTATTTCGGGACTAATCTTGTCCCGTGGCACAACGCAAGCGCAAGTGCATCGGCGGTATCGTCGGGTTTCGGGGTTTCGTTAAGTCCGAGCATAAGCCGAACCATATACTGAACCTGCTGTTTTTCCGCCCTGCCGTAGCCGACAACCGAACTTTTAACTTCAAGCGGTGTGTATTCGTAAATATCCAAACCGCATTTATACGCCGCAAGAAGAATCACACCCCTTGCCATAGAAACGTCGATTGCGGTTGTGATGTTGTTGTTGAAGAAAATTTCTTCGATGACCATGCAATCGGGTTTGGTTTTGTTTATCAATTCGACCATCGAATCGTAAATCTCGTTCAACCGTTTTTTGATAATCTGTTTGGGCGCGGTAGTGATTGCGCCGTATTCAATCGCGCGGTATTTATCGCCGTTTTTTAAGACCAACCCGAACCCGATTGTAGCAAGTCCGGGGTCGATACCAAGTATAAGCATACACTACCCCCATAATAAATCAGTATATGATACCATATTTTTTTGTTTTCGTCAACAAATTTGGAGGGTAATTACCTATAAAATGTAAAAAAATAAAAAAATACTTGTAATTTTTATAAGTATATATTATTATATTAGCTGAACCAGTGTAGGTTAATTTAAAAAGACAATTTATGCAAACACGAAAGGACAAAACACATTATGCAAATGATCGAAAAAGTTAAAGAAGTAATCGCAAAACAACTCCGTATAGATATCAGCGAAATCTCCGATGATGCCGCGGTTGTAGAAGACCTCGGCGCAGACGGCCTTGACATCGTTGAAATGCTTATGACTCTCGAAGACGAAATGAACATCATCATTCCCGACGATGCAACCGGTCTTAAAACCGTTAAAGATATTGCAACCTTTATTGAAAACGAAATTGCTTAAATTAAAGAAAAAGGCTGTCGTTTTCGACCTCGACGGCACGATTTTGGATACTATCGGCGATATCGCATCTGCGGTTAATTACGCGCTTGATGCTTACGGATTCAAACCGCGCACAAAAGAAGAAGTTATAAGTTTTATCGGCAACGGTTCGTTAATGCTTATCAGACGTGCGTTGGGTGACGAGTCTGCCGAAAAATACGACGACAATTTCGTAAAAGAGGTTCGCGCCCGTTTCCGCGAGGAATATCAAAAGCACATGTTCGATGAAACATACATATACGATGGTGTTTCAGAACTCGTTGACGAGTTGAAAGAAATGGGCATTGTTTCGGTTGTCGTGACTAATAAAGACGACCGTTCTGCCGTTCCGATGATAAAGCATTATTTCGGCGACAGATTCGCGTACGTCCGCGGAGTACGTGCCGATACCGAACGGAAACCGAATCCCGAATTGACGTTGTCGGTTTTAAACGAACTCGGAATTAAACCGAGCGAAGCGTTATTCATCGGCGACGGAATGGCGGATTTAAAGGTATCTCAAAATTGCGGAATCGATTATATCCCGATTGGGTACGGTTACACGTCACCCGAACGTCTTTTTGCGGAATGTCAAAAGACACCCGTCAGCGATGTGAAATCGTTGAGGGAAGCTATTATTGAATATCTATAAAATTTAACATAAAGGAGAAAAATCATGGGACTTATTAAAGCAGGCATAGGCGCATTGGGCGGAACATTGGCTGACCAATGGAAAGAGTTTTTCTACTGCGATGCGCTCGATAACAACGTATTGGTGAAAAAGGGACAAAAGCGTTCGTCTTCCCGTTCTTCCAACACAAAGGGCGAAGATAATATTATTTCCAACGGTTCGGGTATTGCCGTA
>JAGBUH010000136.1 GCA_017630915.1 Clostridia bacterium | reverse complement strand
GCGCGGCTACCGTAGGGTGTTGTTGCCAAATGGTTGGGTTTGCTGTCATGAGTTATCGTGAAAACAAACTTGGTGGACTTGTAGCGCAGGGGTTAGGCACTTCTATGCTTCAAATGGGTAATATTATCAAACGACCTATTATTTGGTTACCCACTATATTAACGTCCGCAATTTTAGGTCCTGTTTCTACATTGATTTTCAAAATGACCAACACAGGCGTATCTGCCGGAATGGGTACCTGCGGCATCGTAGGACCTCTCGGGGTTATTGCCGAAAGTGAGACTTCTTCGTTTATGTTTTGGTTAGGGTTAATTCTCCTTTGTTTTGTTCTTCCTGCCATTGTTACTTTAATTTTTAGCGAAATAATGAGAAAATTTGGTTGGATAAGAAAAGATGATTTAAAATTAGAACTTTAATTTTATAAGCCGAACTGTTAATGTTCGGCTTTTTCTTAAATTATTTGAAAATAATTAAAAATCCTATTCACAAATGGAAAAATATATGATAATATAGAGAAAAAGGAGGTCTATATCATGAAAATGACTTTTAGATGGTATGGCGAAAAAGATTGCATACCGCTACCGTTTATTAAACAGATACACGGCATGACAGGTGTTGTCACCGCCGTTTACGACGTTCCCGTCGGCGAAGTTTGGCCTTTGGAAGCACTTCAAAAACAAAAGCAAATGTGCGAAGAAGCCGGACTTGAAATGGAAGTTATCGAAAGTATCCCCGTTCATGAGGATATTAAACTCGGTCTTCCGACAAGAGATCACTATATCGAAGTTTATAAACAAAACATCATCAACTGCGGTAAGGTTGGTGTTAAATGTGTTTGCTATAACTTTATGCCCGTGTTTGACTGGTTGAGAACCAACCTATATTTCCAACATAAAGATGGCGCAAATTCGCTTTCTTACAGCGAAGACGATTTTGCAAAACTTGATCCTCGCAATCTCCACCTTCCCGGTTGGGACGAAAGTTATTCCCCCGAAGAATTGAACGAATTGCTTGACAAATACAAGAACGTAACAAGAGAAGATTTGTTCAATAATCTCGTTTACTTCCTTAATGCAATTATGCCTGCTTGTGATGCCGCTTGCGTCAACGTGGCTATTCACCCGGATGATCCGCCTTGGGCTGTTTTCGGTCTTCCCAGAATTATCAGTACCGAACAGGATTTGGAACGTCTTCTTGAAGCAGTTCCCAATCCCCACAACGGTCTTACTTTCTGCACAGGTTCGCTTGGCGCGGGCAGATTCAATGATCTTGTTCGTATTTCCGAAAGATTTGCAAAGCGCATTTATTTCGCTCACCTTCGTCAATTGAATTACATAAACGATACCGACTTCTATGAAAACGGACACCAAACCGCAAGCGGAAGTATTGATATCTATGGTATCGTAAAAGCGCTTACCGAAAACGGATTCGATGGATATGTACGTCCCGACCACGGCAGAAATGTTTGGGGCGAAGATGCAAAACCCGGTTACGGTCTTTATGACAGAGCTATGGGTGCTTGCTATCTTACCGGTTTGTTCGAAGCGCTTGAGAAAGGTGACGCAAAATGAGTATAAACGATTTCAAATTCATTCCCGTTGTTGTTATTAACGACATCGCCGACACCGAACATATTTTGGGAGAACTTTGCAAGGGTGGACTTCCCTGCGCAGAAATCACTTTCAGAACCGCGTGTGCAGCTGATGCAATAAAACTCGGTAAAGAATTGTATCCCGATATGTGCATCGGTGCAGGAACTATTATCAACCTCGCACAATGCAAAGCGGCTCTTGAAGCAGGTGCAGAATTCATCGTTTCTCCCGGTCTTTGCGAAGAAACTGCAAAATACTGTGTTGAAAACAACATTCCCTACTTCCCCGGTTGCGTTACTCCCACCGAAATTATGAAGGCGATCTCTCTCGGTATCACTACCGTTAAATTCTTCCCCGCAGGTATTTATGGCGGTTTAAAGGCATTGAAGGCACTTGCTGCCCCCTTCCCTCAAATTAAATTTGTGCCTACCGGCGGTGTTGATATGACCAACATCGAAGAATTCCTCGCATTCGACAAAATTCAAGCTATCGGCGGTTCATTTATTATGAAAGGAAACATTGCGGAAAATACCGCGATGCTTATGGAAAAGATAAAATGAGCAACAAAATCGTAACATTCGGCGAACTTATGCTTCGCCTTGCTCCCGAAGGATATTTGAGATTCGTTCAATCCGATAAATTCCAAGCAACCTTCGGCGGCGCAGAAGCTAACGTTGCTGTAAGCCTTGCTAACTACGGCGAAGATGCAGTTTTCGTAACCAAACTTCCCGAACACGAAATCGGTCAAATGGCTGTTAATTCGCTCCGTAAGTTTGGTGTTGACACCTCTAAAATCGTTCGTGGTGGAAGCCGTGTTGGTATCTACTATTGTGAAAAGGGCGCATCGCAACGTCCCAGCAAAGTTGTTTATGACCGCGCAGGTTCTTCTATCGCAGAAGCGAAATCCGAAGATTTTGACTGGAAAGCAATTCTCGAAGGCGCCAAATGGTTCCACGTTACCGGTATCACCCCTGCTTTGAGCAAGAGTGCTGCACAGGTTACCATCGAAGCATGCAAGGCTGCAAAAGAATTAGGCATTACCGTTTCCACCGACCTTAACTACCGCAAGAAACTTTGGACAAAAGACGAAGCACGCGCTACTATGACCGAAGTTTGTAAATATGTTGATTACTGTATCGCAAACGAAGAAGATGCAAAAGACGTATTCGGTATCGAAGCTGACAATACCGATATCGATAGTGGAAAGCTTAATCACGAAGGTTATATCAGCGTTGCAAAGAAACTCACCGAAACATTTGGTTTCAAAGGCGTTGCAATCACCTTGCGCGAAAGTATCAGCGCAAACGATAACAAGTGGAGCGCAATGTTATATACCGACGGTCAAGCATACTTCTCTCGCAAGTATGATATGCACATTGTCGACCGTGTAGGCGGTGGCGACAGTTTCGGTGCAGGCTTAATTTACAGTTTGGTTAACGGTTTTGATAACCAAAAGGTTATTGAATTCGCGGTTGCCGCTTCTTGCTTGAAGCACAGTATTGAAGGCGACTATAACATGGTTTCTGTTGCCGAAGTTGAAAACCTTGCAAAAGGTTCCGGTTCCGGCAGAGTACAAAGATAAAACAAAAAAGCATAACAAAAACCCGACAGATTTGATTCTGTCGGGTTTTATTTCGTTTAAATTAATTATTTGACTTC
>JAGBUH010000135.1 GCA_017630915.1 Clostridia bacterium | reverse complement strand
CTCTCGCACGACCTTGTGCAGATATTGACGAGTGTTTACACTGTTGTCGGTTCGCTTATCTTTATGTGGCAGATATCAAAACCGATGATACTTATATTTGCCCTAACCGTACCCGTGTCCTTACTGTTCACGCGGTACCGTTCGAAAAAGGTACGTCCGCTTTTCAGCAAACGTTCAAAAAAATACGGTGAACTAAACGGATTTGCAGAAGAAATGCTTACAGGTTCGCGTACGATATCGGCTTACGGACGGCAGGACGTAATTTCCTCGCGTTTCAACAAAATAAACGACGAAGCGATGGATGCGTTCTACAAGGCGGAATACAACAGCGCGTTGCTTTTCCCCACCATAAACCTCATTAACAATATCTCGCTTACCCTTGTGGCTATTATGGGCGGAATACTGTATATGTACTCGCAAAACGGCACGGTACTCGCCACGTCAGTCTTTTTCATCACCCTTGGAGGTGTGGCACAATTCGTTCAGTATTCAAGAAAATTCGCAGGTCCTATTAACGAGTTTTCCAATATACTTCACGAAATTCAATCTGCATTTTCCGCCGCAGAACGTGTTTTTGCTATTCTTGACGAAGAACCCGAAAAGGCAGATGCCGAAGATGCAAAAGAATTAAAAGAAGTCAAAGGCGACGTTTGTCTTAACGACGTAACATTCGGATATACGGAAGAAAAAACGATACTGAAAAACATATCCGTAAACGCGAAAAAAGGTCAGACAGTTGCAATCGTTGGACCTACGGGTGCGGGAAAAACTACTATCATCAATCTGCTTATGCGATTTTACGACCACCAAAGCGGTGAAATACTTATCGACGGTATACCGTCAATAAGTATCAAACGCGCCGATTTGCGACTTGCGTTCAATATGGTTCTTCAAGACACCTGGCTTTTCTGCGGAACCATATATGACAACATCGTATACGGCAGAGAGGACGCAACTCCCGAAGAAGTCTATGCCGCGGCAAAATCCGCAAAGATTGATACATACATCCAAAGTTTGCCCGACGGATATAATACCGTACTTTCCGACGACGGTGTTAATATCTCGAAAGGTCAAAAACAGCTTATAACCATCGCACGTGCGTTTCTATCCAAAGCGCCGATTCTGATTCTCGACGAAGCGACATCTAACGTTGACTCGCGCACCGAGATACAGATTCAAAACGCAATGACCGCGCTTATGGAGAACAAGACCTGTTTTATTATTGCACACAGACTTTCGACCATTCAAAATGCCGATACCATTTTGGTTCTTAAAGACGGCGCGATTATCGAACAAGGAAACCACGAACAACTTATTAAACAAGGTGGTTTTTATCACTCTCTTTATCACTCTCAATTCAAATAACGGATATTTTAATTAAAAAACCTAACCCTTTGCTTAACTGCTCGGGGTTAGGTCTTTTTATCTACTATTAAATTTTTTCGGGCTTTCCCCATACTGTTTTAAGAACATACGGTAAAAATTACTGTAATTATCGTATCCAAGCTGAATAGCAACATAT
>JAGBUH010000016.1 GCA_017630915.1 Clostridia bacterium | reverse complement strand
TTGAACAAAGAACCGTTGGCGCAACTTTGGGTGAAAACTCGCTTTCCACTTCGCTTATCGCAGGTGCAATCGGCGTTCTTTTGGTTCTCATCTTCATGTGTGTTTACTATAAAGTCCCCGGTGTGATGGCGTCTATCGCGCTTGTCGCTTATGTCGGTCTTTTCGGACTTGTACTTATTCTTACCCAAGCGAACCTCACTCTCGCAGGTATCGCAGGTATCTTCCTTTCTATCGGTATGGCGGTTGACGCTAACGTTGTCATCTTCGAAAGAATCAAGGAAGAAATCGACCTCGGCAAGAGCGCGAAAGCGGCTGTTAAGAGCGGTTTCAAGAGAGCGTTCTCCGCGATTCTCGACTCCAACGTTACCACCGTTATCGCTTGTGCAGTTCTTTACTTCCTCGGTTCGGGTACAATTAAGGGCTTTGCTACTACCCTCTTCATCGGTATCGTTATTTCGATGTTCACCGCGCTCGTTATTACAAGAGCGTTGCTCAACCTCGGTATCGGCATGGGTATCACCAAACCTTCGAGTTACAGAGCATTGGGAAAGGGGGCTAAAAAATAATGAGCAAGTTCCATTTTATTAAGAATCAAAAAGTTACGCTCACTATTGTAGCGGTCATCCTTTTGGTAGGTATCGTTTCCTTCTTCGTCAGAGGTTTCAACATCGACATCGACTTCTCGGGCGGTACCGAAATTCGTATCGACCTCGGCACAGAAGTTACTGCTGACGTTTGCGACGACATCAACGACATTATTCGTAACCACGAAAAGTTGGGCAACGATTACGTTTCTTCCACCACCAAATCGACCGATAACGCCAATATGGCGATTATCCGTACAGGTACTGCCGCACTTGACAACGAACAAACTCTTGCTTTGCAAGACGCTATCATTGCCAAGTACGAAAACGCAGATGCAACCAAGGTTCAAATCACCACTATCCAACCCACCATCGGTAACAGCCTCACCCAAAAGGCAATTATCGCGGTTGCTGTTGCGGTTGCTTTGATGCTTATCTACATTTGGATTCGTTTCGAACTCAAATCCGGCGTTGCTGCTGTATTGTGTCTTGCTCACGACTTGTTCGTTATGTTCGCTGTTTATTCGATCTTCCAGATTCCGATTAACTCGAACATCATCGCTGCATTGCTTACCATTCTCGGTTACTCGATTAACGCGACCATCGTTGTGTTCGACCGTATCCGTGAAAACAAAGCAAAGGCAGAAGCAAACACCCCGTTTGCAGAAGTTGTTAACACCGGTGTTCACGAAACCTTCGGCAGAAGTATCAACACCACTCTTACCACCTTGTTCACCATCGGTATGATTTACATTCTCGGTGTTGACGCGATTCAAGATTTCGCGCTTCCGCTTATCGTTGGTATCGTTGCAGGTCTTTTCTCCTCGGTATTCATGTCGGGTATGATCTGGAACGCGCTTTCCAAGGTTGGCAAGAAAGCAGAATAAGTTAATATTGTTATATACGAGAGAGGAGATTTTTGAAAAAATCCCCTCTCTCGCGCTCTCTCCCCAAAAACTTTTTGATATTGGATTTTTGTCAGGTACAAAAATCCTTTTTTGTTTTTTATTTATATTTAAAATTTTTGAGGAGAGTTTGAGAGGAACTTTTTATAAAAAGTTCCTCTCATATACAAAATACACACATACACTCTTGAAAAACGTAACGCTTTGATGTATAATAAATTGATTAACTATATCAAAGGGTAGCACTATGACCGACATTACAAAAATACGTAATTTTTCAATAATAGCGCACATCGACCACGGCAAGAGCACACTTGCCGACCGTTTGCTCGAATACACGGGCGCGGTCGAAAAGCGCGACATCGACGAGCAGATGCTCGACAATATGGATCTCGAGCGTGAGCGCGGCATCACCATCAAGGCG
>JAGBUH010000134.1 GCA_017630915.1 Clostridia bacterium | reverse complement strand
TAAGGTGTTCTTTTAGAACCGTGCTCGAAGCACCCTGCCACCAGCCCTTGCCTTCGGTGTGACAGTCAACGGTACAGCCCATGGCGTTACCGTATTTTTCATTAACTTTGGGATAAAGAACGTATCTGTATGTACCGTCGCCGCCGCTTACGTTATATCCCTTGATTGAATGCGCCCACTTGGCGCACTCAACAACGTCGATACGTTCGCCGATAAGATATCCAACCGCGTTTACAAGCGAAAGGACACCGCAGGCGGTATCTGCAATAGAACCTCCGCCGATAACAATCGAACCCCATCTGGAATCGGTTTGCGTAAGGTGAGGAAGCGGTTCGACGGCAGATGCTTGAATTGCACTAACGGCAAAAACCGAGCAGAGCATCGCAACTACCAACAAAACGCTTACCGCGCGTTTTAATGTTTGCATTATTAAATCCTCCGTAAATTGCGCTCGTCAAAATACACAAGCGCATTATAATCACATACAAAATTATTGTATTATATTTTCATCGATTTGTCAATAAGAATATCTTTGCGACATTGTAAACAAAAGTGTCGCGAAGGTAAATCCCTCCGCGACGTGTAGTTAATGTGTGATTTTTATTTTCTTATTGAGCCGTATATTCGTTCGTCAAAACGTATTTTTTAATAAGTATTGCCGCGATAATCGCAACAGCCGCATCACAACCTGCCGCCAGCGTAGCAATTACGCCGGAAGTGATGCTGAACAACGCACCTACTGCACCGAAAATACCGAAAACCCAAAGCCATGTTTTAGTTGCGTCTGCATATTCAATCATGTTGGGGTTATGATTTTCAATACTTACATAAACCGACTTTGCGAATCTGTGAATTTTGCGGTAACCTAAAAGGTTAATCAACAAGATAATTCCCGCCATAAATAAAAATACAAACGCAATTATCCAACCCGAACCGCTGAACAACAGATCAACAACAAGTCGAGTTGCCTCGTCCATCGGGCCAATCTCGTCCATTATCAAATCCATGCTGTCCGCAATCGACGAGAAAACAGCGCCAAACAAAAGACCGCAAACGATAAAAATTCCTGCACAGACGTTCATAACAATGTAACTTGCATAAACCGTACCGCTGATGCTACGCAAATTCTTTGTATCGGCAATGTCCTTTTTAGCCGCCGAATAAACCAACCAAGAAAATACGGTTAAAAGAATTGCGATTAACGGAATATTTCCGCCGATGATGCTCAAACCGCAAGAAACCGTCATTAAAATACAAATAACCAAGAAAAGAGTGTCTTTCAATGCAGGTAAAATTTTTGCCTTTGCCAAATTCACCGAAACATAATCGGGTTCGGGTTGAAAGCCTCCGTTTTGGAATTGTGGTTGTTGATATTGAGTTTCCGGAACAAATTCGGGTTGAGGCTGAACCTCGTCATTTTGCGGTTGCGATACAAATTCAGGTTCGTTATTTTGAACTTCAACTTGGCAGTTTGCACCGCAAGTCGGACAAAACTTGAATTCCGATTCGCTTTCATAACCGCAGTAATTACACTTCATAAAAGCACCTCCTAATATACTATATTACTGTTATAACACATTCGTATAATAATTTCAATAAAAAGTTTTGAAAAGAGAGAGCCGTTTTCTGTATATCGAGCAAATTCGAACCCGCATCGCTTTAAGTGGATATAAATTGAAACGACTTGAATTTTAATAACATATATGATATATTGAAATAAATGGATTTGTTTTATTTGAAATCTTTTAGGAGGCTTTTATGAAATTAAGCAAGAAACTACAAAAATTATTCGCAATGTTGCTTGTTGCGGTAATGGTTGTTTCGGTTTTGCCGGTTGGTTCGTTATCGGTCTTCGCGGAGATAGGCGAATTTGCAGGCGGTGACGGTACGGCAGAAAACCCTTATCTTATCGCGAACAAAACACAACTTAATAATGTGCGTTATTATTTTGACGCGAGTTTTAAGTTGATTGCGGACATCGAATTTGACGATTCGGATTTCGAAGAAGGCGGCGATTTTTACAACGACGGCGCAGGTTTTGAACCGATTGGTTTAAAAAACTATCCTTTCACCGGCACTTTTGACGGTGACGGTCACGTTATTAAGAATCTTTATGTAAATATTGAAACCGATACCGACGTTTATGCAGGTCTTTTTGGACACAGCGAAGGCACGATTAAAAACCTTGGCATGGTTGACGGAAGTGTATCGGCAACCACAACTGCTTCCGATCGCTCTGCCTATGCAGGCGGCATTGCGGGGTTTAACGATGGAACAATAGACAACTGTTATAACACAGGATGCGTACAGACTTATTCTAATTCCTTTGTAGGCGGCGTTGTGGGTTGTAATGACAAAGGCACAATAACAAACTGTTATAACACCGGAAGCGTGTCTGCTGATGCTTCCTCTTACGATGCCTATGCCTATGCAGGCGGCATTGTGGGGTATAACTATGACAGAACAATAACAAACTGTTATAACACCGGAAGCGTGTCTGCTGATGCTTCCTCTTACGATGCCGATGCCTATGCAGGTGGCATTGCGGGGTATAACTATGGCGGAACAATAACAAACTGTTATAACACAGGAAGCGTGTCGGCTTCTTCTTCCAAAGCCTATGCCTATGCAGGCGGCATTGCGGGGTATAACAGTGGAACAATAACAAACTGTTATAACACAGGCAACGTGTCGGCTACATCTTCCTCTTCCTCTTCATCTGCCTATGCAGGCGGCATTGCGGGGTATAAATACCACTCAACAATAACAAACTGTTATAACATGGGCAATGTGTCGGCTTCCTCTAACTATGCCTATGCCTATGCAGGCGGCATTGTGGGGTATAACCGCTACGGAACAATAACAAACTGTTATAACATGGGCAATGTGTCTTCTGATTGCAATGCAGGCGGCATTGCGGGGGATAACTTCTGGGCAACAATAGAAAACTGTTATAATACAGGTGACGTGGCGGCTTCTTCCTCTGACTATGCCTCTGCAGGCGGCATTGCGGGGAGTAGCGACGGAACAATAACAAACTGTTATAACACCGGAAGCGTATCGGCTGCTTCCTCTAACAATGCTCATGCAGGCGGCATTGCAGGGTATAACAAAGGAACAATAACAAACTGTTATAACACAGGTGACGTGTCGGCTACATCTTCCTATACCTCTGCCTATGCAGGCGGCATTGCGGGTTATAACAATGATGGCACAATAACAAACTGTTATAACACAGGCAACGTATCGGCTTCTTCTTCCAAAGCCTCTGCCTATTACGATTCCTATGCCTATGCAGGTGGCATTGCTGGATACAATAACAAAACAATAACAAACTGTTATAACACAGGCAACGTGTCGGCTTCTTCTTCCAAAGCCTCTGCCTATGCAGGCGGCATTGCGGGATATAACTACGATGGCGCAACAATAACAACGTGTTACAACATTGGCAACGTGTCGTCTGATGTGTCGTCTGATGTTTCCTCAGATGAAGGCGTTGCTTATATCG
>JAGBUH010000133.1 GCA_017630915.1 Clostridia bacterium | reverse complement strand
ATGTGATACTTTTTATCGACGAACTTCATACAATCGTCGGTGCAGGCGGCGCAGAGGGTGCAATTGATGCTTCGAATATTCTTAAACCAGCACTTGCGCGCGGTGAAATACGTCTTATCGGTGCGACTACGCTTGACGAATACCGCGAAAGCATAGAACGTGATAAAGCACTCGAACGCCGCTTTCAACCCGTCAACGTCCCCGAACCCGACGAGAAAGAATGTTGCGATATGCTATTAGGGATTAAGGCAAGGTACGAAAACTATCACAACGTAAGCATAACCGACGACGCGATTAAAGCCGCCGTTTCGCTGTCCAAACGCTATATCGCCGACCGTTATTTGCCCGATAAGGCGATAGATTTAATAGACGAAGCGGCGGCAAATCTTAAAATGAATCGTATTGGGAGAAAGACACCCATACTCACCGAATCCGAAATAGCGAAAGTTGCAGAAACACGAACGGGAATCCCCGTTACCGACTTAAACTCAACCGAGCGCGAACGGTTAAAAACGCTTGAAACGAATTTGAAAAAGTATGTAATCGGTCAAGACGAAGCGATAACATCACTTTGCAAAGCGGTCAGACGAACACGAATCGGTATTCGTAACGAAAAACGCCCTAACGGCTCATTCCTTTTTATCGGACGCGCAGGCGTGGGCAAGACCGAATGTGCGAAAGCCTTGGCAAAAGCGGTTTTTTATAACGAAAAATCGTTCATACGTTTGGATATGTCGGAATTTTCCGAACCGCACAGCGTTTCTAAAATTATAGGCTCTCCGCCGGGGTATGTCGGGTTCGGAGAGGGCGGTGCGCTTACCGAACGTGTACGCAGAAACCCCTATTCGCTGATACTGTTCGACGAGATAGAAAAGGCGCACTCCGACGTACGCGCTCTGCTTTTGCAGTTGCTTGACGAGGGAACTTTAACCGATTCGTCGGGCTTGACGGTGAGTTTTGATAATACAATAGTTATCATGACGGCGAATTGCGGTCAGGGAAGCGGCGGAATAGGCTTCGGGAACGAAAACAGCAATACGGCAAAAACCGAAGCGGCACGGATTTTAGCACCCGAACTGGTTGATAGGGTGGATGAAATTATCATGTTCCGTTCGCTTGAAAAAGAAGAACTCCAAGAGGTTGCCAAGCGCCGTCTTGATGCTTTTTGCGCGAAATTGCGTGAAAGCGGAATGGAAGTCGAGATAGCATCTGACTTTGCGTTCAATGTGGTTGAATATACATCTGCAACGAGCGCACGTGCGGTGTCACGAATGGCTTTGCGCCTTGCGGAAGAAGCACTTTCGGACATTTTGCTCGACCATACTTTCGAAAACGGCGAAACAGTTACTCTTTGTGCCGAAAATCAACGCGGAGTGGCAAAAATAAAGCAAAAAAACTATTGACAAGCGAGGATAAAGAGTGTATAATACCGCCTGTAAAGAAAAATGCTTTACAGGCGGTTGTTTCTGTTAAAGCATATTTTTCGGGAGGTTTTTCCGTGAACGAGGATAGAGCATATATCTGTCGGTTGATTGATATTTACGGAAATGTGCTTTCCGAAAGACAAAAAGATGTTGTGGATTTATATTACAACGAAGACCTTTCCCTTGCCGAAATAAGCGAGAATTGCGGAATTACCCGTCAAGGTGTGCGCGATGCAATACGTCACGGCGTCGAAACGCTTCACAATCTCGAAAAATCGCTTGGCTTTTGTGCTAAAGGGGATAGGGTGGCTAAAATCGCCGACGAAATTTTAAAAAGTGACGATGTTTTAGAAATACATCGCCTTGCCGAACAGATAAAGTCCGAAGCATAATACGTTTCGGCTTATAGGAGAACTTTAATGTTTCAAAGTCTTGTAGAAAAGATGTCCAACGCCTTTTCGAAGTTCCGTAATAAAGGCAAACTTACCGAAGCCGATGTTAAGGCAGGTATGCGCGAGATAAAACTCGCCCTTTTGGAAGCTGACGTTAACTTCAAGGTGGTTAAGGAATTCGTCGCCCGTGTTTCCGAACGCGCTGTCGGTGACGAAGTGCTTGAAAGTCTTTTGCCTGCCCAACATATCGTTAAGATAGTCAACGAAGAACTTGTTGAGCTAATGGGCGGCACAAACCAAAAAATAAATATTGCCCCCAAACCTCCTACCGTTATCCTTATGTGCGGTTTGCAGGGTTCCGGTAAAACAACACATTGCGGTAAACTCGCGAGAATGTTTAAAAAGCAAGGTCGTAACCCCTTGCTTGTCGCTTGTGATATCTATCGACCTGCCGCAATTACTCAATTACAGGTTGTTGGCGGACAAGTTGGTGTTGAGGTTTTTGAACGTGGTACTAACGACCCTGCCGAAACCTCGAAGGAAGCGATTAAACACGCTATTAAATACGGTTTTGATACCGTGATTATAGATACCGCCGGCAGACTTCACGTTGACGAAGAATTGATGAACGAACTCAAACGTGTCAAAGAAGTCACCGAGCCGACCGAAATTTTGCTCGTTGTCGATGCTATGACGGGACAAGATGCCGTTAACGTTGCAAAGAGTTTTAACGATTTGCTCGACATTACGGGCGTTATCCTTACCAAAATGGACGGCGATACGCGTGGCGGTGCGGCACTTTCGGTTAAATATATCACCGGCAAGCCGATAAAATTTATCGGTACCGGCGAAAAACTTGACTGTTTGGAAGCTTTCCACCCCGAAAGAATGGCATCGCGTATTCTCGGCATGGGTGATGTGCTTACCCTTATCGAAAAGGCTGAACAGCAAATCGACGAGAAAAAGGCAATCGAGATGGAACGCAAGTTCCGAGAACAGAGTTTCACTCTTACCGATTTTCTCGACCAGCTTGCAACGATTAAGGATATGGGATCGATGGATTCGCTCCTCGGTATGATGCCGGGCGTAAAACCGTCGGCGCTCAATAACGCGAATATCGACGAAAAGGCGCTTGCGCATACCGAAGCAATCATTCTTTCGATGACACCGTATGAACGCGACCACCCCGATGTATTAAACTCGTCGCGTAAACGCCGTATTGCCGCAGGAAGCGGAAGAACGGTCGAAGAAGTCAACCGTTTGTTGAAACAGTATGAACAAACGAAGCAACTCATGAAGCAATTCATGGGCAAAAAAGGTAAAAGAGGGAAGTTTAAATTTCCTTTTTAATAAATAATTTTATAAATAATTTTTTGGAGGCTATTTAAAATGGCAGTTAAGATCAGACTCAGAAGAATGGGCGCAAAGAAAGCTCCCCACTACAGAATCGTTGTTGCAGATTCCCGTTATCCCCGCGACGGCAGATTCATCGAAGAAATCGGTTACTACAACCCCATGACCAACCCCGCAGACGTTAAAATTGATTCCGAAAAGGCTAAGAAGTGGATCGGCAACGGCGCACAACCCACCGACACCGTTAGAGACCTTCTTAAAAAGAGCGGAGTATTGGATTGATGAAACAGATTCTTCTCGATATCACAAAAGCTATCGTCGAGGATCCCGATTCGGTTAACGTTACCGAAAAGGTCAGCGGTGATACCGTTGTTCTCGAACTTTCGGTGGCGAAGCACGATATGGGCAGAGTCATCGGCAAAGAAGGCAAAATCGCAAAGAGCATTCGTGCTGTAATGCGTGCGGCTGCCGCCAAAGAGAACAAACGCGTTATCGTTGATATTATCTGATGAGGCGTTTTCTTGAAGCCGGAAGACTTAATTCTCCACGCGGACTTAAAGGCGAACTCCGCTTTGACTGTTGGTGCGACAGCATTGACTTTTTAAGCGGAGTAAAGTACCTTTACCTCGATAACGAGGGTAAGCGTCCTTTGGAGGTTAAGGCTTTCCGCGAAACAGTTTCGACGGTTATTTTTGTCGGCTATGAGGATAGAAACTCCGCTTCAACCCCCATCGGCAGAACCGTTTACTTCGATAGGGAAGACATTGTCTTGCCCGAAGGAGTTTATTATAACGACGACCTTATAGGCGTTGACGTCTTCGACGAGGCGACGGGTGGCAAAATCGGCACTTTAAAGCGCATCGAAGAGGGCATGGCTTCCGACATTTATTATGTCGAGGGCGAAAAGAAATATATCATCCCTGCGGTAAAGGAATTTATCGTCAAGGCTGATCCCAACACAGGAATAATAATCCGTATGATTGACGGTTTGGAGGCGTAAGATGAACTTTGAAGTGCTTACGCTTTTTCCCCATTCTCTCGAACCGATATTCGAATCGAGTATAATCGGCCGTGCCGTTAATAAGGGCGTTATTTCGGTTACTTGCACCGATATTCGTGATTATACTTTGGATAAGCACCGCAAGGTTGACGATGCACCTTACGGCGGCGGATACGGTATGGTTATGATGTGTCAGCCTGTGGTGGATTGTATACGCGCAGTAAAATCAAGGATTTCGGGCTCATCAAGGGTTATCTACATGTCGCCTCAGGGTGCGCTTTTTAATCAAAAAAAAGCGCAAGAGTTGACACAATACGATAACCTTATCTTGCTTTGCGGTCATTACGAAGGTATTGACGAACGTATAATTGAACTCGAAGTAGATGAAGAACTTTCGGTAGGCGATTATGTGCTTACCGGCGGCGAATTACCTGCCGCAATAGTTGTAGACTGTGTTTCGCGTCTTATTGACGGCGTGTTGCCTTCTTCGGAGTGCTATTCCGAAGAAAGTTTGCAAAACGGTTTGTTGGAACACGCACAGTATACACGCCCCCGTGTTTTCGAAGGACTTTCTGTTCCCGAAGTGCTTATAAACGGCGACCACGCCAAACAGCGACTTTGGAAAGAGGAACAAAGCCGTATCCGTACCGAAACCAAACGACCGGATTTAATGGAGCAAAAACATGAACAGAGCGAGGAAAAAAAGATATAAACGCGGTATGTTAAAAAGGCTCGCGCAAGAGAGCTTTGTTTTGTCGGCTACACGCAGACTTTCCTCGCGTTTTGTTCGCTTTTTCGAAAGCGGTTTTGCATCTCCGCTTCTTGCCTCTTACAAAAAAGTTGATGAATTTGCCCGTGAAAAAATAAGCGACCCTATTGAAAAGAGAATCGGAATCCGCAAAAATTTTGCGATGCCGACACGCAACGCTATTGCTTCGTTTATAGCGCGAAGTCCGATAATGAAAACTTTCAATCAATTAAGGACCTCGTTTTTAAATACTTCTATGCGCTCGGTAGGGGTGTTTTTGCTGACTTTCGGTATATATGCGGCAGCTATATTTGCGTTAAAGAGTTATGTTTCGGTTACACTCGGCACACCTGCGAGTATCAATGACATCTCGTTTTCGGCAGTAACGGCATTGATCGGAATTATTTTAATGTTGTTCGGGGATAAGACTATTCTTAATACTTTGGGTAACGGTCGTATCGTAGGACAACTGCTTTTAAAATGTTTGGGCGTTAACGATTCGTCGGTTGACAAATACGCATCAGCCACCCCGATAACAACGGCAGGAGTAAGCTTTTTGCTCGGCTCGATTTTCGGGATTTCCACTTTGTTTTATACCCCCGCAAGCGTGATGTTTTTTATCGCGGTCTTGCTTGTTTGTATTGCTATACTTCATATACCCGAATTCGGCATTTTGCTTTCGGCGGCAATCTTCTCGTTTGTCAGTATTTATACGGTTGCATTTGTCGTTTCGGTGACTTTTATTTCGTTTTTGATTAAATGTATAAGATTAAAGCGTAACTTCGGTTTCGGTACCGCAGATGCCGTGGTTTTAATGCTTTTTGCGGTAACCTGTGTTGCTTGCGTGACTACGCAAGGAAACGTAACGCACAGAGAATTGTATGTAATTTGTTTTACATCGGTTTATTTTCTCGCGAAAAACCTTTTATGTTCGGAAAAACTCGTCTATCAGACGTTAAATGCGCTGTGTGTCGGACTTACGGCAGTCAAGGCGTTATATATACTCGGCGACTTCACCACATTGATTCCTCACGATGAACTCCGCAACGGTCCGTTTTGGTTGACTAAACAGACTCTCGACGGCAGCATGCTTGCAATGGCGGCTTCGGTTTTGCTTCCGTTTGCATTGTCTTCGCTCACCTCTGCCGACAAAAGAAGACCGAAACGGATGTTTTTGGTGTTTGCCATTGTTTGTGCGGTGCTTGTCGATAGCCCCTTGTTTTATGTAATGTTGTTCGCTTCGGTGTTTGTGTTTGCGGCAACTATGTATAAAGCTCCCGTCGGCGCAACGCTCGGCGCGGTGTTGGTAATACCGCCTGTCGCGGTGCTCGCTTCGGACTATACAGCATCTTCGGCTTTTGGGTTCGGGGTTAAAACGGTATACGATACCGAATCCATGTCGCTCGTTCAAGAAAAATTTGCAAACTTCTGGTCGGGAATCTACCGATTCGGAGGTGTAGTTGCGGTTTGCTTATTTGTTATAGCGATGCTTCTTATCTTGCAACGCATTTTTGGTACTATACGTGACAATGCTGAAACCAAGGGTTCGCATATCGGCGGAACGGTTGCGGCATCGACAATAATCGCGCTTTGCTGTTCCTTTATTTTCAATCCGTTTGACGATTTGCGAATGCTTATGGTTATGTGGTTTGTCATTGGATTTGGCAGCGCGATAAGTAAAATTGTTTCGTTTTCAAAATATAGCGAATAGGAGGTGTGACCATGCAAAAAAGAGCGTTTAAGTTTAATATTCTCGACCTTGTTATATTTGTGGTGATTATCTGTTCGGTTGCCGTTTTGTTTTTCCATGATACAATAACCGAACTGTTTGAAGAAGCAACTATGGTCACACTCGAAGTTACCGCAGTTATCGAGGGCGAAGAAAACGTAAATTACGTTCTCGACGCAAAAAATAAGACGGTGGTTTTGAAGCCGCGTTTGGATTCCGAAATCGCTTTCGAAATGACTGTCGCACATTCGAGGATTTTGCCCGGTTCGGTTACCGTGCCTAATAAAGTTGAAACGACTCTTTCGTGTATAGGATACGAAAAGTTTGGCAGATACTATACCGAAAGCGGAGATAGGATTTATAATAACAGCGTGTGCACGGTAATTATCGACGGAAACGAAATTGAGGGAAATGTTATTCTCGTTGCAGAAAAAGACCTGTAATAGATATAATTGACAAAAAAACATATCGAATGAATCGGTATTTTGTTCAAACACCCATTAAGTTTCTATTGATTTGATGTGCTTGTTTTGATATAATATCGGTATATGGGGGTATTCGTATGACTACTAAGAATATTGAAATCCAAAATGCAGTAGGACTTCATGCCAGACCTGCAACATATTTTATCCAAAAAGCCAATTCTTACCGCAGTTCTATCTGGGTTGAAAACAGCGACCGCAGAGCAAACGCGAAAAGTTTGTTGGGTGTTCTTTCACTCGGAATTTCCAAAGGTGATATCATAACGATTCTCGCTGACGGTTCTGACGAAGAAGCGGCTGTTGACGGTCTTGTTGCGCTTATCCTCGGCGGATTTAACGAATAATATAAACAAACGCCTTGAGCTATAAGTTCAGGGCATTTTTTGTAGGTGTATGTAATGACACGCGAAGAACTGTTTGAAAAAGCGCGCCTGCTTCCCGCAACCCCCGGCGTTTATATAATTAAAAACAAATCCGGCAGAATAATTTATGTCGGAAAATCAAAAGCGCTCAAAAACCGCGTTTCAAGTTATTTTGCCCCCAGTTCCGACCATCGCGGAAAGACAAGACGGATGGTCGAATCGGTGAATGATTTTGAAGTATATTATACGTTGACCGAACTTGAAGCGTTGATTCAAGAAAATCAATTTATCAAACAGTTTCAACCCCGTTATAACATCAAGTTGAAAGACGGCGGTGGATATCCTTATATTAAACTTACTAATGCACCCTATCCCGAATTTTCGATTGTTTATAAACGAACTTCGGGTAACGATAAATATTTTGGACCTTATTCCGCTTATCACGTCGCGCGTGATATTCTGGAAACGGTGGGAAAGGCATTTGCGCTTCCTACCTGTAACAAAACCTTCCCAAAAGATATCGGAAAGGGAAGACCTTGTTTGAATTATCATATCGGGCGTTGCTGTGCGCCTTGTGTGAAGGGTAACGTTTCACGCGAGGAATATGCCGAACTTATTAACCGCGCGTCTGCGCTATTAAAAGGCGACGGAAAAAAACTTATTGCCCAACTTGAAGAGGGAATGGAGATTGCCTCGGAGGGTTTGAATTTCGAACTTGCCGCAAAGTTGCGCGATTGTATTTTTGCGGTTAAGAAGTTAAACGATAAACAGCAAATTGTCTGTTCTCCTAACGTCGAGGCTGACATCATCGGTATATATGCCGACGATTTGGGCAGCGCGGTTTCTCTGCTTTTCGTTAGAAACGGTGCGATAATTGATAGAGAAAATTTCTTCTTCGGCGCTGACGAAATTATAAGCAGTACGGCGTTGGTTTCACTTTTCCAAAGATATTATGAATTGCGCGGTTATATCCCGAAGAAAATATATATAGATTACGATTTGGAAGAAGCCGATACCGAACTTCTTACCGCCTATTTAACCGAAAAGGCGGGATTTAAGGTTTCGGTTATCCACCCTGAACGCGGTGATATGAGGGCACTCGCCCTGCGCGCTTCCGAAAATGCGAAACAACAACTTTTGCACAAAAGAAAGAGCGAAGACAGGAAAAAGGACTTTCTTTTGTCACTTGCCTCGCTTTTGGGGCTTGAAGTTTTGCCCGATAGGATAGAATCCTATGACGTTTCGCACTCGGCAGGTGAATATACAAGTTGCGGTATGATTGTGCTCGAACACGGCAACTTTGTCAAGAAGAAGTACCGCGGATTTAACATTCACTCGGTAAACGACGGTAACGATTTGTTGGCGCTTGAAGAATGTATCCGCCGCCGTTTTGCCCACGATAGTGACGAAAATGGTTGGGAATACCCCGATTTAATTCTGATTGACGGTGGAAATAACCAAGTCAACCGTGTTAAAAATGTAATGAATGAAATCGGAATATATATTCCGATTTTCGGAATGATAAAAGATGAACACCACAAAACAAGAACACTCACCGACGGCGAAAACGAAATTTCGCTTATTACACGTCAGGATGCGTTCGTGTTTATCTATAAAATCCAAGAAGAAGTCCACCGCTATTCGCTTTCGCTAATGGATGCGAAACGGCGTAACGCCGTCAAGAAGAGTTCACTCACCGAGATAAAAGGTGTCGGTGCAAAGAGAGCGAACGATTTGATGCTTCATTTCGGCACACTTTCGAATCTGAAAAAGGCTACGAAAGAGGAATTGCTTGAAGTTAAGGGCGTTACAGAACCGATAGCGGATGCAATAATCGACTACTTCGGAAAGGAAAAAGATGAGAATAATAACGGGAACAGCGAGGGGAACTAAATTAAAAACCCTCGAAGGTAAAGATACACGCCCCACCACCGAAATTTGTAAAGAAGGCGTTTTCTCGGCGATTCAGTTTGAGTTGCATGACAGAACCGTGCTTGACCTTTTCGGCGGTAGCGGACAAATGGCTCTCGAAGCACTCTCGCGCGGTGCGGAAAAGGCGGTCATTATCGATTCTTCGCGTGCCGCTTGTGAAATTATCAAGGAAAACGCGATAAAAACCAAATTGATGAAACAATGCCGTGTTGTTACTTCGGATTGGAAAGAATATTTGAGAGGCGCATCGGGCAGGGAAAAGTTCGGTCTTGTCTTTCTCGATCCGCCCTATCAAGAGGGTGTGCTCGACGAAATTCTTCACAGATTGCAATATTCAGACGTTTTGTCAAGCGGTGCAATAATCGTTTGCGAATCGGATAAAGACGGTATTCCCACCCCGATTGACGGTTGGTCGAATAAATTATATCGCTACGGCAAGACCTACGTCACGATTATGCGCGTACCTGAGGAGGCATAAGTGTGAAAACGGCTATTATTTCGGGCACGTTCGACCCGATGACCATCGGTCACGTCGATATCGTACGCCGTGCATCGAAACTTTTTGATAAGGTTGTCATCGCGGTTTCGTCGAATAGCGAAAAAAATTGCTTTTTCCCCGATGAAGTGCGACTTGCGACTGTGAATGAGAGTATAAAGGACATCGAAAACGCCGAAGCTTATATCTGCGACGGCTTGCTCGCCGAATTTTGTAATAGATTCGAAAACCCGATAATCGTGCGCGGTGCGAGAATGGGCAGCGAATTTGATTACGAACGTACCTTGTTTATCATAAATAAAAACCTCGGTGTCCCCGAAACTATTATTTTTCCTGCCGAAAGCGGTATGGAGCACATCAGTTCGACCTATGTGCGCGAGTTGATTAAGTACGGAAAAGACATCAAAGATACCGTCACCGACGGCGCAAAACAGGTTATTGAGGAGTATTTGAATAAATGAAAAATATAAGAATTAAAAATACCGATATTCGTTTCGTGCGCGAACCGTTACTTGCGCCGTTCGGGTTTAAGGGTAAGTATTTAACAGAACTTTGGCAAACGGTTGTCAAAATCGAAAGCGACAATTTTGTTGCCACCGCCCCCGGTACTATTTCGGTTCTTTGGTCGGATGCAAACGTTTTTGCAGAACACGCGCCCGAAGAATCAAGCGCGTTGATGCGCGATGTGACCGCTTATGCACTTGATATGATTCGCGGTGAAACCTTTGTGACACCCGATTCGCTCATTCGTTCGATTCTGCACGATCTTAAAAAGTATGCAGACAAGATTTGCGGTCGTGATGTTGCCGAAACCTTTGTGCTGAACTCATTAGTTGGTCTTGACTATGCGCTTTGGTCGGTATATGCTCTCGAAAACGGAATTACCGATTTTGATAAAATTATCCCCGACCACGCGAAAGAGGCGCTTTCCTTCCGCCACGATAGATTGGCGCATATTCCTCTTGTCAGTTATGCTGTTGACGAAAACGGACTTAAAAATCTTCTCGATTCTGGCACGGGGCTTTTGAAGATTAAGATAGGCAAGGCGTGTGGTGAAAACCTCTCGAAAGAAGAGGATATGAGCTCTATGCTCGAATGGGATAAGGCGCGTCTTTCCGAGATACATAATATTGCAAAGAATTATACCACTCCGCTTTCGAAAGACGGCAAAATCCGTTACTATCTCGATGCAAACGGCAGATATGACTGTATGTCCCGTTTCGAAGCGTTGTTAGACCATGCCGACAAAATCGGTGCGCTTTCAAATATCGAACTTGTCGAAGAACCCTTTGCTCCCGAAAACGAAGTCTTTGTCGGCAACCTGCCCGTGACGATAAACGCCGACGAATCTGCACACTCACTTTCCGACGTCGAAAAACGTCTTTCGCTTGGATATAAAGCGGTTGCGCTTAAACCTATCGCGAAAACAATGTCGGTTTCGTTTGACATGGCGGCGGCGATTTATAAGGCGGGCGGCCAATGCCTTTGCGCCGACTTGACGGTTGTGCCGTTGCTTGCCGAATGGAATAAGCAATTCGCTTCGCGTATCGGTGCACTTAAAGGAATGACCTGCGGATGCATCGAAATCAACGGCAACCAAAACTACAAAAATTGGGATGAACTCTGCCAAATGCTTCCCGAAGGACTTGTTTATAAACCCGAAAGCAACGGTTGCTTCACCATTGATGAAAACGACTATAAAGCAGGCGCAAAACTGTTCTGCGAAAATAAATATTTAAAACTTTTTCAATAAAGAAAGGGAAACCAAATGAAAATCGCACTTCTTCTCGACCCCGGCACACGTAACATGGTTTTTAATGAAAAATGCTTGAACCGTCTTGCAAAAAGCGGTGAAGTTGTTATCAACGAAGGCGGCACCGATTTTGATTCGGTAGCGTCGGTTATCAAGGACGCTGATGCTGTTGTAACTTCTTGGGGTAACAATCCTATCGATGCAAAGCATCTTGAACTTTGTCCCAACCTTAAAATTCTTCTCCACGCGGCAGGCAGCGTAAAACCCGTTGTCAGCGACGAACTTTGGGAAAAAGGCGTTCGCGTTACCGCAAGTGCAAACGTATTAAGTATGGGCGTTTCCGAAACCGCACTCGGTTTCACTATCGCTGCTTCCAAGAACTTCTTTGCGCATAACGAAAACATTCATAACGGCGGTTGGGCAGAAGGTAAAGAAAACATCCGCGAACTTTATGACCTCACTATCGGTGTTGTCGGCGGCGGATGGGCAGGCAGACACTACATCGAACTTATGCAAGCATTCGATGTTGATATTCTTCTTTACGACCCGTTCCTTACCGAAGAACGCGCTAAGGAAATGGGCGTTCGCAAGGCATCGTTTGAAGAAGTTTTGAAGGAAAGCGACATCATCTCGATCCACGCTCCCCAAATCCCCGAAACTTATCACATGTTCAATGCCGACACTCTTAAATTGATGAAGAAAGACGCTGTTCTCATCAATACCGCGCGCGGTACTATCATCGATGAAAAGGCGCTTTACGAACATATGTTGGCAGGTAACCTCAAATATGCGTGCCTCGACGTTACCGATCCCGAACCTCCCGCAGTTGATAACCCCTTGCGCACTCTTAAAAACTGCATCATGACTCCTCACCTTGCAGGTCTTGCAAACAACGGTCTTAAAAAGATCGGTCAACATGTTTGCGAAGAGTTGGAATCCTTCCTCGCAGACGGCACCCTTTCTACCGAAGTCACCAAAGAAATGCTCGCAAGAATGGCATAAGGCAGAACACGGGAAAACTCGTTTCTTACGTGCTTTATAAATAATTAAACCACAAAAAAGTTCCTTGTTCTAAACAGGGGACTTTTTGTATAACAAAACCACCCGAAATTCATTCGGGTGGTTTAATTTTACT
>JAGBUH010000132.1 GCA_017630915.1 Clostridia bacterium | reverse complement strand
TCGCAATCGCAAAGGCGTGTGAACAAGCAGGAGCGGACGGTATAAGCTTGATAAACACCATGCTCGGCATGCGCATCAATTTGCGCACAAAGAAACCGATTATAGCTAATAAAATGGGCGGTTTTTCCGGCAAAGCACTCTTTCCCGTCGCTTTGAGAATGGTATATCAAGTTGCTTCCGCTGTTGATGTACCCGTTATAGGTATGGGCGGTGTAAGTTGCGCCGAGGATGTTATCGAAATGATGCTTGCAGGCGCGACTGCGGTTGAAGTCGGTGCGCAAAACCTCGTTGACCCCTATGCGTGTAAAACGATTGTTGAAGAACTTCCTAAGGTTATGGAAAAATATAGAATAGAAAATTTAAAAGATATAATAGGAGTGGCACACAATGGGTAAGGATGTAATTATCGCCTGCGATTTTTCGAGCGCAGAACAAACTTTTGCGTTCCTCGATAAATTCACCGGCAAAAAGCCTTTTGTTAAGATCGGTATGGAACTTTATTATGCCGAAGGTCCGTCGATTGTACGTGAAATTAAGGAAAGAGGACATAAAATATTCCTCGATTTGAAATTGCACGATATTCCCAATACCGTTAAAAAGTCGATGAACGTTCTTTCTCGCTTGGGCGTTGATATTTGTAACCTTCATGCAGGCGGTACTGTTCGCATGATGGAGGCGGCACTTGAAGGTTTGACACGTCCCGACGGAAGCCGTCCTTTGCTTATTGCGGTTACCCAACTCACTTCCACCGACCAAGAAAGTATGGAAAACGACCTTCTTATCAAAGCGCCTATCGACGAAGTGGTTATGCACTACGCCGAAAATGCTAAAAAAGCAGGTCTTGACGGTGTAGTATGCTCTCCGCTTGAAGCAGGTAAAGTGCACGACCGTTGCGGTAAAGATTTTATCACCGTAACCCCCGGTGTTCGCTTTGCCGACGGCGATATCGGCGACCAAAAACGTGTTATGACTCCTGCCGAAGCAAACCGCATCGGATCGGATTATATCGTTGTAGGAAGACCGATTACTGCGGCTGACGATCCCGTTGCCGCTTATGAACGTTGCGTTAAAGAATTTATCGGTTAATCGGAGGAAAAAATGGAAGGCTATAAAAGAGAGTTTATACAATTTTTGCAATCCGCAGGTGTTCTTAAATTCGGTGATTTTACTGCGAAAAGCGGTAGAAAAATCCCTTATTTCATTAACGCAGGCGAAATAAAAACAGGTGAACAGATTTCCAAACTCGGTGAATTCTACGCCAAGGCATATCTCGAAAAAATCGGCAACAAGAAAACCGTTCTTTACGGCCCTGCATATAAGGGCATTTCGATAGCGGTTTCCTCTGCCGTTGCACTTGCAAAGAACGGACTTGACGTGCCTTTCTTCTTCAATAGAAAAGAAGCAAAAGATCACGGCGAAGGCGGTGTTTTCGTTGGTTACGTGCCGAAGGAAAACGAAGAAGTGGTTATCGTCGAAGACGTTATTACCGCAGGTACCGCAATCCGCGAAAGTATGGCTATTTTGAGCAACCTTCAAGGCGTTAAAGTTGCCGCTACCTTCGTTATGGTTGACCGTAAGGAAAAAGGCCAAACCGAAAAATCCGCTATGGCGGAAGTCGGCGAAGAATTCGGATTCCCTGTATATTCGGTTGTTGACGTTTACGATATTATCGAATATCTTGAAGAAGATGAATCAAATAAAGAAAACGTTGAACGTATAAAGAATTATCTCTCGGTTAACGGAGCAAAAATATGAGAAGTTTAATTGATATCCTCGACCTTACCGTCGAAGAAATTGACGAACTTGTCAATACCGCTTGTGACATGATTGAAAATCCGTCGAAATATGCGGAATGTTGCAAGGGTAAAAAATTGGCAACGCTGTTTTTTGAACCCTCGACACGTACCCGTTTGAGTTTTGAAGCGGCTATGATGGAACTCGGCGGTAACGTAATCGGATTTTCGGATGCGAAAAACACGTCTGCTTCAAAGGGCGAAACGGTTGCGGATACCTCGCGTGTTGTTAGTTGCTATGCAGATATTATCGCGATGCGTCATTATTTGGAAGGCGCGCCTATGGTCGCTTCGCTTAATGCGAGTGTACCTGTAATAAATGCAGGCGACGGCGGACACGCTCATCCGACACAAACGCTTGCCGACCTTTTGACTATTCACCGCAAAAAAGGTCGTTTTGATAATCTTACCGTCGGTTTTTGCGGAGATTTGAAGTACGGCAGACCGGTTCATTCGCTTATCCACGCGCTTTCGCGTTATGAGGGCATAAAACTCGTTCTTATCTCTCCGAAAGAACTTGCGCTTCCCGATTATATCAAGAGGGAAGTTATCGAAAAATACAATATGCCCTGCATCGAAACCGATTCGCTTGAAAACGCTTTGCCCGAACTTGATATACTTTATATGACACGTATTCAGGGTGAACGTTTTGACGATGTTAACGAATACGAACGTTTGAAAAACAGTTACGTTCTTAATGCCGAAAAGATGCAATGCGCTAAATCGGATATGGCGGTGCTTCACCCGTTGCCCCGCGTTGACGAAATTAGTGTCGATGTCGATTCCGATCCGCGTGCTTGCTATTTTGAACAGGTGTTTAACGGCAAAAATATGCGTAAAGCACTCATATTGAAATTGCTCAATGAAGTGCAAAATTGTGCGCGCGGTAATGAAGAATCGTTCGTCGAATCAAAACCTTGTAACAATCCGCGCTGCGTGTCAAATGTAGAACGCGGTCTTGTTAGCAAAGCGAATAAAACCGATGACGGATTCCGTTGTGCATATTGCGAATCAAGTATCAATATTTAAGCAATTTTTTGGCGTAAAAATCGCACAAAATGTGTGTTATTATCTTGACACAAAAATGGGTGTGTGATATAATAATCCTCGTAAGTTAATGAGTTCTTTGCGACTGACGGATTATTGTGGAGCACCACAAAGGAACAAAGAACTAAACCGTGCTTTGGGTTGTCAAAAACCAAGCGCGGATTCGTGAAAAACTTTTGGTTTTTCATGAATAAATTGCCGACCGTCTGGGCGCATTTACTCTACAAAGTAAGTGCGCCCTTTTTTATTTGTTATAAAGGAGATTCCTATGAAAAAAGTCGGAATAGTTATGGGTAGCGACAGCGACCTTCCCATCATCAAAAAAACAACCGATATGCTGACTTCGCTCGGCATTCCGTTTGAAGTTCACGTTTATTCTGCACACCGTACCCCCGAACAAGCGCGTGATTTTTCTGTTAATGCGCGAAAAAACGGTTTTGGTGTCATAATCGCCGCCGCAGGTATGGCGGCTCACCTTGCAGGTGCTGTTGCCGCTAACACAACGTTGCCCGTAATAGGTATACCTTGCAAAGGTCCCGTTTTTGACGGTATGGATGCGCTTCTTGCAACCGTTCAAATGCCCACCGGTATTCCCGTTGCAACCGTTGCAGTAAACGGTGGTGCAAATGCCGCGCTTCTTGCTGCACAAATTTTGGCGGTGGAAGATAAGGAATTGGCAGACCGCCTTGATGCAAAACGCGTTAGCGATGCAAATGCGGTTCTTGATAAAGATGCCGAAATAATGACAAGACTTTAATTTTAAAAATAAATTTTTCAACATATAGGAGATTAAAAATGAAACTCGTTTACACCGGAAAAACCAAAGACGTATTCGCACTCGACAACGGCAACTACCTTTTGAAATTCAAAGATGACTGCACCGGCAAGGACGGTGTATTCGATCCGGGTGAAAACTCGGTCGGCCTTACTATCGACGGTGTCGGCGATGTAAATCTCCGTATGTCGATTTATTTCTTCGAAAAGGTTAATGCCGCAGGTATCAAAACCCACTATATCAGCGCTGACCTCGAAAACACCACTATGGAAGTTCTTCCTGCAAAGGCGTTCGGTAAGGGCCTTGAAGTTATCTGCCGTCATAAAGCAGTTGGTAGCTTCTATCGTCGTTACAGCGATTATATCGAAGAGGGCGCTGACCTTCCTGCATACGTTGAAACCACTTTCAAGAACGACGCAAAGGGCGATCCTCTTGTAACCAAAGACGGCCTTGTTGACCTCGGCGTTATGACTGCTCAACAGTATGATGATATTAAGGTTATGACTCAAAAGATTACTCAAATCGTTGCTGACGACCTCAAAGAAAAGGGACTTGTTCTTTACGATATCAAGTTTGAATTCGGCTATGATGCTGACGGTAGCGTTATGCTCATCGACGAAATCGCTTCGGGTAATATGCGCGTTTATAAGAACGGCGAATATATTGACCCCATGACTCTTTCCGAACTTTTCTTTGCATAAGATTAAAAACATAGCAAAACAACTTGATTTAATAGAAAGTAAGGGTTATCCATGGGCGGATTTTTCGGAGTTGCGTCAAAACATGATGCACTTGCCGATGTCTTCTTCGGAACCGATTACCATTCCCACCTTGGCACACGTCGCGGCGGTGTGGCGGCTTTCGATAAAGAAATCGGTCTTCAACGTGTAATACACAATATAGAAAACTCACCTTTTAGAACCAAATTCGACCATATTTTAGAGGATATGGAGGGCAATTCGGCAATCGGCTGTATCAGCAGTTCCGAACCTCAACCTCTGCTTATCCGTTCGCATCTCGGTTCTTATGCGATATGTTTTATCGGTATCGTCAACAATGCCGAAAAACTTATCGAGGATTGTTTGGCATCGGGCTATGACCACTTTGATGCAATGACCGGCGGTACGGTAAATAATACCGAACTTATCGCCGCGCTTATCAACCGCAAGGAAAATTTTGTGGAGGGTATCCGTTATGCGCAGGACGTTATCGAGGGTTCGGCATCAATTTTAATTCTTCGCGATAACGGTGCGATAATCGCCGCACGCGATAAATTAGGAAGGATCCCCGTTCTCGTCGGAAAGAGCGAAGACGGTTACAGCATTTCTTTTGAATCGTTTGCGTATAAGAAGTTAGGCTATACCGACGAAAAGGAACTTGGACCGGGTGAAATTGTCGAAATCACTTCTGAAAAGGTTACGCAACTTGCACCTGCCGGAAAAGAAATGCGTATATGCGCGTTCCTTTGGTCGTATTACGGCTATTCCACCTCTGATTATGAGGGCGTGAATGTCGAAATGATGCGTTACAGAAACGGCGAAATCATGGCGGAAGCCGATATGGCGACAGGGAAGTATCAAGATATAGATTACGTCGGCGGTGTTCCCGATTCGGGCACACCTCACGCAATCGGATATGCGAATAAAAGCCGTATCCCATTTGCAAGACCTTTTATTAAATATACTCCTACTTGGCCGCGTAGCTTTATGTCGCAAAGACAAGCCGAACGTTGCAAGGTTGCAAAAATGAAGCAAATCCCCATTCATGACCTTATAACCGATAAGAATCTTCTCTTTGTGGACGATTCGATTGTCCGCGGTACGCAATTAAAGGAAACGGTTGATTTCCTTTATGAAAACGGCGCAAAGGCGGTTCACATGCGTTCTGCGTGTCCTCCTATAATGTACGGCTGTAAATTCCTTAACTTCTCGCGTAATAGGGACGATATGGAATTGCTCGGCAGACGTATTATTATGGAACTCGAAGGCGAAGAAGGATTTAATCATATCGAGGAATACACCGATTCCTCTACCGAAAGAGGCAAGAAGTTCAGACAAGCAATATGCGATAAGTTGGGATTTGCCTCACTTGAATTTCAATCCCTTGAAGGAATTATTAAAGCAATCGGTATAGACAGTTGCAAACTGTGTACTTATTGTTGGAGCGGAAAGGAATAAATTATCATGCATAATCAATCAAGATCTGAAAGTTACGCAGCGGCAGGCGTTGATATTACCGCAGGCTACAAGGCTGTTGAACTTATGAAAAAACATATAGCACGCACAAGAAACGAAGGCTGTCTTGACGACGTCGGCGGTTTTGGCGGCTGCTTCGGTTTAAATATCGCGGGTATGGAAGAACCTGTGCTTGTTTCGGGTACCGACGGTGTCGGCACTAAATTGAAACTCGCTATTCTTATGGATAAGCATGATACAATAGGTATCGACTGCGTGGCAATGTGCGTAAACGACGTTGTTTGCGTTGGTGCAAAGCCTTTGTTCTTCCTCGACTATATCGCTTGCGGTAAGAACTATCCCGAAAAGATTGCAGAACTCGTTGCAGGTGTTGCCGAAGGTTGCGTTCAATCGGGCGCGGCTCTCATCGGTGGCGAAACTGCCGAACACCCCGGTATGATGCCTGCCGAAGAATATGACCTTGCAGGTTTTACCGTTGGTGTTGTTGATAAAAAGAAGATTATCGATAATAAGAGAATGTCCGCAGGCGACGTTGTTATCGCGTTGCCCTCGACAGGTATCCATTCTAACGGATTCTCTTTGTGCCGTAAGGTTTTCGATATTGATAACAATAATCCCGAACTTTATAAGCCTAACGCTGACCTTGGCGGTGCGACAATCGCCGAAACGCTTTTGGTTCCTACCAAGATTTACGTTAAACCCGTTCTCGCTCTTATCGAAGCGGTTGACGTAAAGGGTATTTCGCATATCACTGGCGGCGGCTTCTATGAAAACATTCCGAGAAGTATCCCCGATGGCTTGGGCGCGAAAATCGAAAGAAACGCAGTTAAGGTGCTTCCTATCTTCGACCTTATTGCAAAGACGGGCAATATAAGCGAACGCGATATGTTCAATACCTTTAACATGGGTGTCGGCATGAGCGTTGTTGTTCCCAAGGAAGATGTTGATAAGGCTATCGATGTTTTGAAGAATAACGGTATCGATGCATACGTTATCGGCGAAATTATCGAATCTGAAGAAAAAATCACCATTTGCTAATATATATCGACAATGACATAGGCGGTTAATCCGTCTATGCCTATTGTTGTTTTATGAAAGGTATTAAGATAATGTCAAATTCGAGCACAAGAATTGCCGTCTTGGTTTCGGGCGGCGGAACAAACCTTCAAGCACTTATTGACGCACAGAAGAGAGGCGAGATTGGAAACGGCGAAATTTCGCTCGTTATAGCTTCTAAACCCGATGTTTATGCCCTTACAAGAGCATCAGATAACGGTATAGAATCAAAGGTACTTGCACGAAAAGAATATGAAAGCATTGCCGATTATTCGAAAGCGCTTGTCGATGTAATGAAAAATGCGAATATTGACTTGGTTGTGCTTGCGGGCTTTCTTACTATTTTTGACGAACAGGTTTATAATGCCTTTCCGAATAGAATACTTAACGTTCACCCTGCGCTCATTCCGTCGTTTTGCGGTAAGGGTTATTACGGACTTCACGTTCACGAAGCTGCGCTTAATAAGGGCGTTAAGGTTTCGGGCGCGACGGTCCATATTGTCACCCCCGAATGTGATGCAGGTCCCATAGTGCTTCAAAAAGCAGTTGAAGTCTTGCAAGGCGACACCTCCGAAACCTTGCAAAAACGCATTATGGAACAAGCCGAATGGAAGATTCTTCCCGAAGCGGTAAGACTTTTCTGCGACGGCAAAATTATTGTTGAAAATAACAGAGTAACGATAAAAGGAGAATAAAATGAAGGTATCTACGATTGCAAACGAACTGAACTCTTTGAAATATCACGGAAGAGGAATAATGATAGGCAAATCCGCCGACGGTAAAAAGGCAATAACCGCTTACTTTATCATGGGCAGAAGCGTTAACAGCCGTAACCGCGTTTTCGTTGCAGAAGGCGAAGCAATGCGCACAAAGGCATTTGACGAATCCAAAATGGTTGACCCGCATCTTATCATATACTATCCCGTTCGCGTTCTCGGTAATAAGACTATCGTGACAAACGGCGACCAAACCGACACTATTTACGACCTTATGGATAAACAAATGACCTTTGAACAGGCATTGAGAACAAGAGAGTTTGAAGACGATAAGCCTAATTTTACTCCTCGTATTTCGGGTATTATTCATAACGAAAACGGCGAAATGAATTACGCTATGTCGATTCTAAAAAGTGCCGAAGGCGACGACAGTTCTTGCGAAAGATTTACCTATGCATATTCGAATCCGTTGGCAGGCAGAGCGAAGTTTATTCATACTTATGATAACGACGGCGATCCGCTTCCTTCCTTTGAGGGCGAACCTAAAACTCCTGAATTGCCCGATATGGATATCGATGCTCTTACCGAACTTATCTGGAATAATTTGAATGAAGATAATAAGGTTTCGCTTTTTGTAAGATATATCGATCTTGCTACAAACGAAACCGAAACAAGAATCGTAAATAAAAATGTTTGAGGAGTCAGGAAATGAAGGAATTTGAACTTAAATACGGCTGTAACCCCAACCAAAAGCCTGCAAAAATATTCATGCATGACGGAAGCGAACTTCCTATCGAAATTTTAAACGGCAGACCCGGTTTTATCAACTTTTTGGATGCTTTCAACTCTTGGCAGCTTGTAAAAGAACTTAAAGAAGCGCTCGGTATGCCTGCCGTAACTTCTTTCAAGCACGTAAGCCCTACTTCTGCGGCTGTCGGCGTGCCTCTCTCCGACAAACTCAAAAAGGCATGCTTTGTTGACGATATCGAGGGCTTGGACGAATCTCCTCTCGCTTGCGCCTATGCTCGCGCAAGAGGTACCGACAGAATGTGCTCGTTCGGCGACTGGGTTGCTCTTTCCGACGTTTGTGACGTTACAACCGCTAAGATGATCGCACGCGAAGTTTCCGACGGTATCATTGCCCCCGGTTATGAACCCGAAGCACTTGAAATCCTTAAATCTAAACGTAAAGGCGGATATAATATCGTTAAGATTGACCCCAATTACGTTCCTGCTGAAATCGAACATAAACAGGTTTACGGTATTACTTTTGAACAGGGAAGAAACAACTTTGTTATAAATAAAGAACTTCTTTCTAATATCGTTACCGAAAATAAAAATCTCCCCGAAAGCGCAATCCGCGACCTTATCATCGCGCTTATTACACTTAAATATACTCAATCCAACTCGGTTTGCTACGCTGTTGACGGTCAGGCAATCGGCGTCGGTGCAGGTCAACAATCGAGAATCCATTGTACCCGTCTTGCAGGTACAAAGGCAGACACTTGGTTCTTGCGCCAACACGAAAAGGTGTTAAACCTTCCTTTCCGTTCGGATATTGGTAGACCTGACAGAGATAACGTTATCGACGGTTATATCAATAAAAATGAGGAAGACGTTTGTGCAGAAGGTAACTGGCAAAAGTATTTCACAACCCGTCCCGAACCGCTTACCGAACAAGAAGCGCGTGAATACCTTGATTCTGTTGATAACGTCGCGCTCGGTTCCGATGCGTTCTTCCCGTTCTTTGATAATATCGAACGCGCTTATAAGAGTGGCGTAAAATATATCGCCGAACCGGGCGGATCTATCCGTGACGATGCGGTTATCGATTGCTGTAATAAATATAACATGACAATGGTGTTCACAGGAATGCGTTTGTTCCACCATTGATTCGGAGGATAAATGAAAATACTTGTTGTCGGTGGTGGCGGTAGAGAACACGCCATTATCACCAAAATCAAACAAAATAAAAGTGTTTCAAAAATATATGCGCTCCCCGGTAACGGCGGTATCGCAAGAGATGCCGAATGTGTAAATATCGGCGCAAAGGATATTGATGCTATTGTCAATTTTGCTGTTGAAAACAAAATTGATTATGCAATTGTCGCTCCCGATGATCCGTTGGTACTCGGTTATGTCGATGCGCTTGAAGCAAAAGGGATCCCTTGTTTCGGTCCTCGCGCTAATGCGGCAATTATCGAGGGAAGCAAGGTTTTCTCGAAGGAATTGATGAAAAAATATTCGATTCCTACCGCTGAATGTGAAGTTTTTGACGATGTCGAAAAGGCGCTTAAATATATCGAAACCGCACCGATTCCTACCGTTATCAAGGCGGACGGTCTTGCGCTCGGCAAGGGCGTTATAATCGCATTTACTCGTGAAGAAGCAATTGACGCAGTTAAGTCGATGATGTGCGACAAGGCGTTTGGCAAAAGCGGCGAAAGAATTGTTGTTGAAGAATTTCTTGAAGGTCCTGAGGTTTCGGTTCTTGCGTTTACCGACGGTAAGAGCGTTGTTCCGATGGTGTCCTCTATGGACCATAAACGTGTCGGCGAAGGCGATACGGGCTTGAATACGGGTGGTATGGGTACAATTGCGCCCAACCCCTATTATACCGATGCGGTTGCTTGGCAATGTATGGAAAGAATCTTCCTTCCTACCATTCGTGCTATGAACTGCGAAGGCAGAACCTTTAAGGGTTGCTTGTATTTCGGCTTGATGCTCACCAAAGACGGTCCTAAGGTTATCGAATATAACTGCCGTTTCGGTGACCCTGAAACTCAGGTTGTTCTTCCTTTGTTGGAAACCGATTTGCTCACCGTTATGCAAGCGGTTACAAACGAAACATTGGGCGAACTTGACGTTAAGTTCAGCGATAAACACGCTTGTTGCGTAATTATGGCATCAAAGGGATATCCCGAAAGCTATAATAAGGGATACGAAATCGAAATCCCCGAATCTGTTATAGATAACGTTTATGTCGCAGGTGCGGCAATTAAAGACGGCAAACTTGTTACTTCGGGCGGTAGAGTTTTGGGTGTTACCGCAATCGCGGATACGCTTCCCGAAGCGATTGATGCGTCTTATAAACTCGTAAGCGAAATCAAGTTTGAAAATTCATATATCCGCCGCGATATCGGCGCACGCGCTCTTAAAGCGCCGGAGGTGAAATAATGGTTTACAGAGTATTTGTTGAAAAGAAAAAAGAACTTGCCCTTGAAGCAAAAGCACTTTTGAATGATGCGCGTACCTTGCTCGGCATCACATCGCTTGAAGACGTGCGCCTTTTTAACCGTTACGATGCCGAAAATATCAATGCTGACCTTTTTGAATATGCCAAGAAAACGGTGTTTTCTGAACCTCAACTTGATATCGTAAGCGATAATATCGATTCGCTCGGCGACGCTGTTGTTTTTGCGGTTGAATATTTACCGGGTCAGTTTGACCAACGTGCCGACTCTGCGGCTCAATGTATCCAAATTATCTCGCAAGGCGAACGTCCCGTTATCCGTACCGCAAGGGTATATGCACTTTACGGCGCACTCAATGATAACGACGTTGCCGCGATTAAGAAATACGTTATCAACCCCGTTGAATCTCGTGAAGCAGTTCTTGATTTACCTGAAACTCTTGCAACTGAATATGATATTCCTACAACGGTTCGCACATTGGACGGTTTTATCAATCTCGATAAAGACGGTTTGGCTGATTTTATTAAGGAATACGGCTTGGCTATGGATATCGACGATATCATTTTCTGCCAACAGTATTTTAAAACCGAACAACGCGATCCCACTATAACCGAAATCCGTATGATCGATACATATTGGTCTGACCACTGCCGCCATACGACCTTCAATACGGTTATCGATAACGTTACTTTCGAGGATGAACTCCTTGAAAAAACATATCAAGATTATATCAATACCCGTAAGGAATTGGGCAGAACAAAACCTATTTGCCTTATGGATGTTGCAACACTTGCCGTCAGATATTTAAAGAAAAACGGCAAACTCGATAAACTT
>JAGBUH010000131.1 GCA_017630915.1 Clostridia bacterium | reverse complement strand
CGCTATTAGTTTTGCCCGATTTGAGTTGAGCGGAAACCTTACCGTACATATAGTCTTGGTCGTATTTAACGTTGGCTTTTATATTTTGAAGTACGTCGCAAGGACCATTGTTCCAAATTTGGTCGTCAAAACTGCCATCGGCTGTAAAAGAGCCGGTGACTTTGATATCGTTTATGGACGTGACTTCGCAATCAGCATTTTCATCCCAGTCTGACCAAGGCACTTCGGCATATTCACCGGAATAGAGAGTACCTTTTTGAGTATTTGTTTTATTAGAAACCGATACGAAATATTGGAAGCCGTTTTGTCCGTTAAATTCCGAAAGATTTACCGAAAATTCAACGTAAGTTTTTTGACCTTCGCCATGTATATTATAGTTAAGCGAAGGGTTGGTGATAGCAACGTGATTGTTGCCGGTGGAACTGTTATTCACTCTCGATTGATGCGCTTCACCATTTATATCATAGAAATGAGTGAATGCTTTATACGAGGAGTTGGTTTTTAGCCAAAAACGAACGTTGGTTCCGGTGATAGCGGGAGAAATCGTACCTTTTACGTACTGACCGTTGATTATAACGGCAACGTAAAGTTTTGTTCCGTCGGAAACCAATTTGTACTTATAGGAAAAACCGTCGATTATTTCTCCGTCAGATTGACCCTGCCAATGGCCTCCATTGTCGGGCGTTACTTCGATCCAGCCGCTGTCGGTAACCAAATCAGCCGCCTTAAAGTTGGTAACTTCGTTAGAGTCAGCCCAAATAGCTTCGTCAAAATTGCCGTCGACGGTAACAAGACCTTCATAAGCATCTTTCTTTTCACCCATGCAGGAAAGAACATTACCGCCACCCGGCCAAAATTCCGAGGTAGGAACGCTGTGAACACCTGTTTTATTGTAATAAATCGGGTGGAAAAGTTCGTTCTTAGTGCCGTTTGTAGTAATACTTGCCGATACAAAGTAACGAATTTCGTTCGCGCCGTTGTAAGTATCAGCAACATCATTACGAAATTCAATATAATACTTGTTGTTACCAACAAGTTTTCCGTCGAGTTTCTTGTTGTCGCTAATCTTTACGGTTGTGTTGTCGTTTCTGCAATCGGTTGCAGATACTTCAACCTTGTCGTTCGCAAGCGAGAATTTGAATGCAGCGGTAGTAACCTCATACTGACCTGCCATGTCGTCGCTCAAAAAGACGTTAAATTCGCCCGTGCTTATACCTGCCGGAAGCACGACAACAGCACCGACGTAAAAATACTTACCGTCGGCTCTTAATTGATATTGATACATAAGTTCTTGGCTCTTGCTTGCGGGAGTATCTACGTCCCAGTTACCTGTTGAGGATGTTACGTAGTTCCAACCATCAATAGCCCAACCGGTATCGTCAAACTTGCCGTCTACAACGATCGTTTCGGGGATAAATTGACCTTTCGCGTTGTCATACGATTGGTTCGGTGTACTGTTTCCTGCAACGCCGGGACCATGTGCAAACGCGGTAATAACTGCCGCAGGAATCATGCACAACACCAAGAACGCCGCAAGAATTCGCTTGAATCCTTTGTTCATTATTTGTACTCCTTTCGGGGAATGACTAAATTTACCCATTATGAATATTCATTATATACGTTCTTCCACATTTTAGCACTATACTCCCGCGATAGTTTTTAGTCGAATAGCGCGTTTCTTTGTTAAATAATTTTTAACAAAGAAACGATTTTTTATTTAATAAAAAACGCCGCGGAATAAATCCACAGCGTTTTTTGCTTATTAGTCGTCTATCAATAGTATTTCGCCTTCGGTCGCAGTTTGTTCAACAAACGTATAACTACGTTCGAGAGGAATACTATAAAAAGTTTCGCTTCCGTTATAATTTTCGTAGTAATCGATATATGCGCTAAACGTCAAGGGAACGTCAACTATATTATCAACACCAACGAGGTTTACGTAGAATACAAAGCTTTCGTAGTCCGCGAAGTTGGTTTCGCCGTTGGGAGCTTCGTTCTTCCAGTCAACGATATCGAGTGCAGATGCCTTTGCGACGTTTTCGTTTTCAATAGCAAGAGGACAGGTTTCGCTAATCATAGCCGTAGGAAGAATTACGATACCTGCATCGGCAACCATCCAGTAGTTAGTGCCTTCTTTCGCATTGCTTCTGCGAATAAAGTCTTCGGTGTATCTTGCAGCGAAACGAATTGCCTTAACTTTATTTTCACCGTATGCATCGTTAACTTTCGCGCCGAGAGAAGTCATGGGAGCGTAATCGTTACGCAACCAGAGTTTGCCGTTGTCTTTCAAATCTGCGGCAGTTACAACCTTGGAAGTGTTGAACCAAGAAACAACAGGATCGGTATCAAGTTTAGTAACATCGCCGTAAATCTTCGGATAATAAGTACCATTTCCGTTCTCGGTTACCGCGAAGAAATACTTGAATCCGTTGGCGCCGCCGATTTCGTCAAGTGCAATCTTGAATTCGATAACAGATTTCGCGCCGTTATCCGCTTCGGAAGGTTTAATAACCGCGCTTTCGTTACCAAAACGGAAACCTTGGGTTTGAGGTCTGCCTTCCCAAATCCAAACTCCGTCGCTTGTGCTTTCAAGAAGTTCCTTGGTTGTTCCATAGAACGTAGAGTCTTCATAAGCCAATTCGGTCCACGAACTACCGTTCCATTCTTTTGCAGAGAGAGCAAACGGATAAGTTACGGTATTGTTTGCGAAAGTATTGCCTTCGCCGGCTTCTAACTTATAGTCATCTACTCTGGTCTGACCGGTAAACTCGGGAATCAATACGTTTTTATCGGTAGAACCTGCTTTGATTTCAAAGGTCTTAATCTTGTCATCGCCGTAATTAAGCCATAACTTGAATTCGGGGTTCGCGCTGTCAACCAATGCCGAAACATAGAGGTATTCGCCGTCGGTGCGCATTTGGTGTTGCGATTTAATATTCTTGCCGACCTCCGTCGCGTTAACGTCAGCGTCAGCTTTAATCCATTTATCTGCACTCCAACCGGCATCGCCGAAAAGACCATCAATCTTGATAACATCGGGTGCGATATGTTTCGCCGAATCGATAGCTTTGGTAGTACCGTACATCCAAACTAGGTTATTACCGTAGTTTTCAAATTTGGGCATAAACGTATTTCTGTGTGCGTAATATGCATCAAGACTTTCCTGTTTGAAAGTACGGGTTACGGTGTAGGGGTTCCAATATGCTTGTGCATCGGTACCGCTGGTATTGACGTAAGAATCTTGCCACTTCACAAATATATAGTCGTTAGCCACTTCTTGGGCGGTCAAACTGCTATCTCGTGTTACGGGAATAGTTGAAGCATACGTCCAATCAGTTCCGTTATTACTTACGTAAATCTCGATGCTTTTGGGGCAGTAAATACCGTCAACAGACTGTGAGTTAGCGGAATATGATACACCGAAACGGTAAATATCTTTGATGCTGCCCAAATCCACCCTCAACTCATGCTTTGTCGCGCCGTTCGACAAGCCAACGTAATATCCGCTCGTAGTATATTTATTCTTTCCCGAACGAACAGAACCGTCGGTAAGAACTGTAAGATCCTTGGCGTAGTCATTTGTAGCGGTGGTGTTTGTCAAATTCTTGACTGTTTTGCCGGAAGTAAGAAGGGCATTATTTTCATCGTACGCTGCTAATTCACCAATCCAAGTTAAACCTGCTCTTTCAATAACATACTTGACGTATCTACCGCGAGTATGACCAACGTCTTGAACCGTACGTTGAATCGTTTCAACTTTGCCCGAGTTAGTTATGTTCATTGAAGTGGCGTTGTCAGTTTCAAACGTTCTTCCGTTATATCGAATTACGGTGCGTTGCGATTTAACTTCACTGGGGTTAAAATTGAATTCGACTTCGTCGCCGACAGACCAATATCTAAGTTGACTAAATGCTTCGGTACACATATAGTTTCTCTTGTCGAGAGGTGCGACTAACTTACGGTCGCCGACGTAATAATTTTCAGAATAGTATGTACCGGTGGACATTGCGTACCAAAGGTAGTCGCTGCCGGTATGACTATCCAACCATTTGATTTTATCTTCGTCCGTTTCGCCTTGTGCAGGTATGATTTGGATAACTTTATACTTGTTCGTTCCGGAAACCTTTTGGAAACAAACCTGATGCCACCATTTGAATTCTTTTGCATATTTAGAATAATTAGCGTAGGTACTAAAGATAACGCCGAGGTTATCATTAACTTGACCTTTGTTGCCATTTGAATTGATTGTGCCATAGTAACGGTCATCAAGATTATTATAGTTAGTTACCCAGAAAAGGTTTTGAACTTCTTGGTCTTCGCCCTTTAATTTCGGGTAGTAAACTTTTGAATATTTGCCCTGTGCCGTACCGCTTCCGTGGGTATCGTGTTGAGTGTAAACGAACATTCTGCACGTACCGTTATCGCAGCGAACCGATTTAAGGTCAACAAAGAATTCAACGTAGGTCTTGCCGTTGATTATCTTATAATCGTATTGATAGTGCGTTCCGTTTACCTTAATTTCGGCATCTTGTCCGTTATAGAAAGCGTCGGGAGCAACGTCGGGATTCACGTCGAAATGTTCGTCGTCAGCTTTATCTCCACGATTGTTATCAAATTGGGTGCCATAGAGTCTAAAATTACAATTTTGATTTATATAATAACGAACTTCGGTTGCGTACTGATCCTTTTGGGTAATCGTGCCCTTATTATCGGTCGTGTTATTCGAAGGATAGATCGAGATACTGGTTTTGTTCTTGAAAAATTCATATTCGCAAGGCGATTGACCGGTGGTTTTAATATCCAAACGTTCGTCAACGCCGTTATCAAACCAAATGCCGAATTCGGTACCGAGGAGTCCGTCAGCGGGCGCTTGGGCTTCAACGTTCAATATAGCGGCACCGTAAATTTTGCTGCCGTCACTGTATGCAACAAAACTATAACTCAACGGGTCGTTTTCATAAGGTCTTTTATAATAATAACCGCTTGCGCTGTCAACATGGGTAAAATCGGCGTTTGCGTTCTGCCAAAGCAATTCTTCAAGGTTACCGTCGATGGTAATGCCGGTAATCGCAGAATCAACCTGTTTGGGAGTCATACCGCCGTTTTTAATCGGCCAATAATCGCCTGTCGGTTCAAAGGTTCTGACAGCTTCTTCCATATTGCCTTGCGACCAAACAGGGTAGAAAAGCATATCGTTTTCGTTGCCTGCTTCGTTCTTTACGTTGCCTTCGCCGTGGTCAAGCCACAAAGCAACGTAATGGGAAATCTGGTCCTTCTTATTAAGACCGTAGATAGTGTAGTCCATATCAATGGTGGCGTCTAACTTATTACGGAATTCGATGGTAACGATGCCGTTGTTGACATCGGCAACAAGAAGCTCGTCTTCCAACCGCGAATTACCGCCGTTATCGGTGAGCGTATTATTATAAGTAACGCCGTTTTTGGTATAGGTTGCGGGAGACGGTTTAACTCCATTTGCGATAGCGAGTTCATCGCCGCCTTTTTGTGCCGTAACGCTAACCTCGTTACCAACAATTGCAAAGGTGAAACCGCCGGTAACACCACGGTCAGCCATGTAGGTGTTGTCAACCTTCTGTTCGGACAAATAAACCGCAAAGGTACCTTCATCAACACCGGCAGGCATAGCAATAACAGCCGCAAAATAGAAGTAATTGCGGTCGTAGTGCATTTGATATTTGTAGGACGCGGTCGCGTTCAGCGTATTGGGTGCTTCGCTATCCCACGCGCCGTTATTGGTGTTAACGTAACTCCATTCGTTAACAGCCCAACCTGCGTCATCAAATTCACCGTCAACGACAACCGTTTCGGGAATGTACTGACCTTGCGCGAGGTCGTGCCATTGGTTTTCGGTTTGGTTTCCTGCAACGCCGGGGCCATGCGCAAACGCGGTAATAACTGCCGCAGGTATCATGCACAACACCAAAAACGCCGCAAGAACTTTCTTAAAAGTTTTGTTCATTATTTGTACTCCTTTCGGGAAATGACATTATTTATCCATTTTGAATGTTCATTATACTCCCATTTGTTCGTTTTAGCACTATACTCACACAACAGACTTTCGTTTTTTTGAATAAAAACTTGAAATATTTTCGCGAAAATAACATATATCAAAAAACAATGGCCGTCCGTTCAATTCCGCTGTAAAAACAACCGCGAGTGTTATCTCGCGGTTGTTTGCGTTAGTTATGGTTTTGTTATGTTTTATTGCGTTTTTTGTGCAAGGGGGTCCCCGAAAATCGAAGATTTTTGGGGTATTTCTTAACCCACAATTCTGCCGTTTGCATCAAATGTGTAGGTGGTTTCAACGAGCAAGCCGTTTGCGTTGTATACGTAGAATTCTTGGTTTGTTACAAGCTTACCGCTTGCTTGCGAGAAGTAGTAATAACCGTCTACGTAGATAAGGCCTTTTTCAACTCCGTTACCGTTTTCGTAGTAATAAAGTTCGCCGTTCTTTTCTACGATTCCGTCAAGCATCTTGCCGTCGTT
>JAGBUH010000130.1 GCA_017630915.1 Clostridia bacterium | reverse complement strand
TATATGCGCAGGTGACGGCCACCCTGCCGAAATTATGGATATGTCGTTTGCTATTCAGGCGCTTTCGGCTCTCCACCTCGTTACAAACAAGGGCAATATCAAAGAAAAACTTATCAGCGTCCCCAGAGAAGTTGACCACGAAGTCGCAAGACGTAAACTCGCGTTCTGGGGTTGCGAAATCGACACCTTGACCGAGAACCAGAAAAAGTATCTTAGCGCTTGGCAACACTAATTTCTCCCCAAAAATTCGTTCCTCATTTTCGGGGACCCCATACACACCCCCAAAAATCTTTGATTTTTCGGGGACCCCGAGGTCGCTACGCTCTCGAATAAAATCTTTCGATTTTATTCGTTCTTTTGTGAACATTGTTCGCTCGCGCCTCGCGCCTCGCTTCGCTCGACACTCGCAATGTTCATAGGTATATTTTCCGAGGCACATGTCCTCGGAAAATATGAAATTTTATTATATTTGTTTTAAATTTGCGCGTTGAGTTTTAAATGACGTAACCTTAACAATTACCACACACGAATTTAATATCGTAGGGCGGGGGTTCTACTCCCGCCGTGGCATAACGTTTGTATTACATCATAATTAAAACGAAAACGCAACAATTTGTTACGCAAAATCACAGACACAACGTCAATTCAACCCCTACGTTTCGGATGTTGATTTTTCATTCTGCATCCATTACAAACGGTTTTTGGCTTTACTTTTAATATAAAAAACACAACAACAAGGTCTGTATTACATTATGTCCAAAAAGAAGAGCATATCCTCTCACGTGGCAAATCTAATATTGAAATTGGCAAAATACATTGTTCCTTTTGTGTTATTTGTTTGCGTTGCCGTGTGGTTAATAGTGTTTATGGCAACAACACTTTACATAGGCAAACATCAAGAGATTTATACCATTAAAGGCACGTGCACTAATGCTTATTACGAAACACGTCGTGCACTTCCAATAGGCAAAAGTATCAAGACAAAATATTATGTGCTTTGCATAGAAGTGAACGGGCAAACTTTCTGTATTTCAGAACGAACTCGAATGACACTATTCGAATCATCACCGCCCGATAATCAACGCTTTGTGGATTATTGTGTGGGTAAAGAGTTAAAAATACAGTACATGGATAATGAAGAACCGCATACAATGCTGTCCTTATCTACACCGAACGACGGAACCGTATATCTTAATTCAGATAAAATTCGTTCCAATAATGTCGCTTCTTTAATTCTAGTCTCGGTCATATTTGGTATCGGAATAGTTTTTTTCGGAACATTGTCTATTGGAGCTTGTATTGAAACATTAAAGACTCCGCCAACCATAAAACAATTACGAAAATGGCATAATAGCCGCAAAAGGCAAAAACAATTAAAAGAAAACAAACAAAACGAATAATATTTTAAAAAAGCATAACGTTTGTATTACATCATAATTAAAACGAAAACGCAACAAACGGTAGATTTTCGTTAAAAACAAAAATCGTTTTTCTCATAAACGCCGTCTTTGACGGCTACACCTCATCCGTCACGGCGTTGCCGTGCCACCTTCCCCTCAAGGGGAAGGCAATAGAGCGCGTTAACCTAATATATGGCTTCTCCTTGAGGAGAAGCTGTCAACCGTAGGTTGACTGATGAGGTGTAGGATTCGCAGAATCCGTTTATAATAAAATTGAATTTTGTCGAAGACAAAATTCTTTCCGCAATTATTCATCATTCATCATTCACTATTACTTCAAAAAAACCGGAGGTTTTTTCATGTCTACTCCCCACAATTCTGCAAAAATCGGCGATATTGCCGAAACCGTTATAATGTGCGGCGATCCGCTTCGCATTAAGTACATTGCCGAAACCTATCTCACCGATGCCGTTTGCTTCAATGAGGTTCGCGGTATGCTCGGTTACACCGGTTATTACAACGGCAAACGCGTGTCGGTTATGGGACACGGCATGGGCATGGCATCTATCGGCATCTATGCCTATGAACTTTACAACCACTATGGCGTTAAACGCATTATCCGCGCAGGTTCGGCAGGCGGTATCGGCGACGGCGTCAACGTTCGCGACATCATCATCGCGCAAGGCGTTTGCCACGACAGCAACTTCGCTTGGCAATACAAACTCCCCGGTACTTTCGCGCCGATTGCCGATTTCGAACTTTTAAAAGCGGCTGACGCCAAGGCAAAGGAACTCGGAATCAACGCCCGTGTCGGCAATATCTATTCCACCGACGTTTTCTATGCCCCCGAAGAAGTTAACGCACAATGGAAAGAAATGGGTATACTCGGTGTCGAAATGGAAGCCGCCGCGCTTTATATGATAGCTGCAAAAGCGAAAGCAAAGGCGCTTTGTGTTTGCACCGTTAGTAACCACATGTTCACGAAAGAGGAACTTTCCACCGAAGAACGCCAAACAGGCTTCAACGAAATGATCAAACTCTGTTTGGAAATCGCATAAGGTTAATACAAAAACGAACAAGTTTCCCGAATGTTTGGGAAACTTGTTTTTTATTTATCAACTGCGAAACAAGACAACAAAAAAGGCGTCGTATCCATTTAGGACACGACGCCATATTGCTGTTTAAGTTAAATTATTCAGCAGGAGTGGGTTCTGCATAAGGGTCATAGGTACCGAATGCGATACGTTTAACCAAGAGATAGTCGGTAGAGTCGATTACATCGTCTGCATATACGTTAGCGCGAACATATTCGTCTTCGCTAAGGTCATAAGTGCCGAATGCTGCACGTTTAACGAGAGCATAGTCGATAACGTTTACTTCGCCGTCGCCGTTAACGTCACCGTAAGCGATGGTGGGATCGGGATCAACGGGATCTTCGGGATCGGGATCAACGGGATCGTCAGATGTATCATCGGAAGAATCGTCAGATGTGTCATCGGAAGAGTCGTCAGATGTGTCATCGGAAGAATCTTCAACTACGTCGGAGGAGTCTTCAACTACATCGGAGGAGTCTTCAACTACGTCGGAGGAGTCTTCAACTACGTCGGAGGAATCTTCAACTACGTCAGAGGAGTCTTCAACTACATCGGAGGAATCTTCAACTACGTCAGAGGAGTCTTCAACTACGTCAGAGGAATCTTCAACTACATCGGAGGAGTCTTCAACTACGTCGGAGGAGTCTTCAACTACGTCGGAGGAATCTTCAACTACGTCGGAGGAGTCTTCAACTACGTCGGAGGAGTCTTCAACTACGTCAGAGGAATCTTCAACTACATCGGAGGATTCGTCGTCGTCAGCTTCTGCTGCTACGCCATAAACTTCGATTTCGTTGATGAATGCGAAAGTACCGCCGTCGCCAAGAGTTACTTCAACCTTAACGAAGGATGCGGTGCCAACTACGTCACCTGCGATTTCGAAAGCAGTGTTAACCGAGGTGTCTGTGGGGATATCGAGGTCGATTGCATCGCCCCAAGTTGCGCCATCGTCAGAGAGGAATACTTGTACAGACTTGGGAAGAGGAATACCCGAGCCGGTATTTTGGATAGCGTTGATAACAACGCTTGCAATGTCGTAAGAACCTTCGAGGTTGATAATAACAGATGCGGTTCTCGAACCGTCAAGGTTACCTACACCGCTGGTGGGGTTGCTCATGAACGCGAACCAATGGTCGCCACTGTATGCCATAGCGCTATGCTTAACGCCGTCGGTGAGGTTAGCATTGTAACCGCCACGAGGATCGTGAGTACTATATTCCTTGTTGAACGCGATGTTTTCGGGTTCTACGGTAGGTTCGTCAACTACGTCGGAAGATTCTTCAACTACGTCGGAGGATTCTTCAACTACGTCAGAGGAGTCTTCAACTACGTCAGAGGATTCTTCAACTACGTCGGAGGATTCTTCAACTACGTCGGAGGATTCTTCAACTACGTCGGAGGATTCTTCAACTACGTCGGAGGATTCTTCAACTACATCGGAGGATTCTTCAACTACATCGGAGGATTCTTCAACTACGTCGGAGGAGTCATCGCCTTCTTCTACGAATTCGGAAATGATAACGTAACCGCCGTTACCAGCATACGATTCCAAACCTGTATCTACGTTAAGACCGCCCATGATGTCGTTGTGAGCAATGTAGAGACCGATTTCGCCGGTAGCATCTTCAGCAACATCAAAGGTGAATTCAAATACGAGGTCGCCGTTGCCAACAGAATCGAATACGAGAGTAGTGGTGAGTGCAGATGCATCGATTAAACCATCGTTGTCAGCTACAGCTTGAACGCCGTTTTTAAGATCAGCAGTGGTGAGATCCTTGAAGTTGCTGTTTACGATAGTGAAGTTTTCCCATGCGGTATCGGCAAGACCGGAAAGATCAAGGCATTTGAGGTTGCCGTTATCTTTTTCGTCGATATCGTTGGTAATGGTGAGCTTGGTGTTGTCATAGTTGAAGAGGAACTTAACCATGTCAAGACCGTCAGCTGCGGTAATGTTATCGATAGTTACGGTAACAGTGATGCTGTCACCTGCTTTGTAAGTTGCAGGAGCAGAGATTACGCAATCGAACTTAGCGTCTGCATTTACATCGCCAACCAAAGCTTTGAGATCTTCTTCGATAGATTCAACAACTTCGTCAGAAGATT
>JAGBUH010000129.1 GCA_017630915.1 Clostridia bacterium | reverse complement strand
CAATCATACAAGAATCATCATGACTCTTTTTCTTTATATAAGACTCTTTTATTAAAGCGTTCTTATCGCAAACGAACGTAAACTTTTAGAACACTCAAAAACCCCGAAACCGTCACGGTTTTCGGGGTTTTCTTTATGCCTTGATTTTTGCTTTGGTGCAAACTTGGTGCAAGTTATTTTAAAGGACTATGACACACAAACTGTCATAGTCCTTTTTTGTTTTTTTATTCTAAAATTCAAATTGCTCCCATTTCTTTCATTGCATTGATATATGTGTCTGCTTCTCTGTTTGGGTTTGCTTTTTGGGTTGCCTCAATATCATACCAAGCACATTCAAGTCCATGAATTATAATCGGGAGTGTTTTTTTGAATTGTTTTGCAACAAAACCCTCTTCTTGCAGTTTCTTTGCAACATTGGCGACAATTCCAATTAATTCATAATGACCAACAGGACCCTTGCCGATGTAATTATATTCTTCATCGTACATATTATCCATGTCTTCATAACCGATGTTTTCAATACCTTGTTCTGCATACCATTTATACAAAGCTTCGGTGCATTCATCAGGTTCATCAATATCAATTATGCTTGTTTCGTCCTGCCTCCAAAAAGCATAGTTCCACCTTTCTTCATCAAGTGGACCTGCTCCCTCGCAATCCGACTCGGTATTATAACTAATAGCCCAAGTTGATACATTGGTGAAGTTCTTAAACTCGTATGCCTCATTAGAATAGACGAAAAATGAAATAGCATAAATGCCATCCTCGTTCCAATTTGACATTACAGATTTAACTTTGTCATACAATATTTTTTCAATATCAACCATACTATAACCTCTCAATATGAATGTTGATAGTGTATTTATTTTCTTTTTAAGATATTTTTTATCCTATCAAATAATGATGTTTTTGTTTAGGCATTTTTGTTCCAAATAAGATTTGGATCAAGCGGAGTGCCGTTATCAAGATAAGAGAAAAAAGCAAAATCAAAACTTTCCCAAGAAATTACACCCAATTTTGCCAAGGAATGATAATCGTCAAGGTAATACATACTTCCCCATAGGCGAATATCAAAATCTACCGGGTCACCAATATTAAGTGCCAAACGATACATATTGAAGGATATTTCCTCTTTGTTCATCCTGTTCGAATAATAGGCTTTCTTGAAGAATAATCTTAACTTGTCGCAAACAACAGCTTCGTCAAATGATTGTTCATCACAATAATTGTGTAATATAGAAATGGTTTTATTTACATCCGAGCCACAACAGGAAAGTTCTAATACAATATCACTCAAAGGGTTTTCTAATTCTAAATAGCTATTTAACCATTCATCGTAGCCATCCGAAAAACCTAACATAAGTAAGTTCTTATAATAAAATGCATCCTCGCGCTTCAAGTCATTCACCTCGCAAATTTACGTTTGTTAAATCGTGCTCTCTATACCGCGCCAAAACACAAAACTATATTTTATTCTTCACCTTATTCATAATCAGTTTATTAAATACTCTCGCAAAAGTAGTCGAAACAATAATACCCAACGCCAATGCAGAAGCCAATTCCATAGTGTATATTGCCTTGGGTAAAAATGCATTCAGATCGCCCTCAATAGCATGTACCATCGTATAATAAAGCGATCCACCGGGTATAAGCGGTATTAACGAGGTGGTTATAAAGCCGGTAGTGGGTGTTTTTAAAACTCTCGCCATTATTTCCGCGTATGCAGAAATAACACACGCTATAATAAAATATATGATCGGTTCGCTTGAAACACCTTTGCTTATCAAGACGAACAGCAACCACGAAAGCAATCCGCCTATTGCCGCGGTGATCAGTCTTTTACCGCGAATATTAAAAAGTATTGCAAACCCTATCGAACCTACAAATCCGGACAGAATTTGAATTATTTCGGTCTGTGTCATAAAACAAATCCTCCCAAAACGGCAACCAAGAAATAACCTGCCGCAATTGCAAGTGCCGCGATCACCGCCTCGATCGAGCGCAAAAGTCCCGCGATACTGTCGCCGGTGAATAAATCGCGTATTGCATTGGTCAAACCAATCCCCGGTATTAGCGTCATTATATTACCGATAATAACCATGTCAACATTCGCTATCCACCCAAATTCAACCGTCATAAATGCCAATAACGTAATTACCACAGCAGCAAAAAATTTATGAAAAATTTTGTTGGAAATTATTTTTTCGAAAAAATACACGCTCAAACGAACTATTGCCCCAACAAACAAGGAAATAAGAGCTTCTGTAATATCCCCTCCGAAAAACATTGTAAATGCAGCGGCTATTACGGCATAACATATAAACTCAAACCAAAGCGAAAATTTTTTGCAATTATTTGCATCCCTTAATTTCTTCTCTATTTCTTGTTCGGTCAGCTTTTTTTCACAAATTTCTCTCGATAACTGATTCAAATGATGCAGTTTTTCAAAATCAATATTGGTTGACGTTACTCTTCGCGTTTGGGTATATGTATTTCCGTCATTTGTATGTACAGTCACAACCATACTGCTTGTAATGATAAAAACATCAACTCTGGCAGCACCCAACGCATAACATATACGGCTTATACTTTCTTCAACCCGATGAACTTCGGCACCGGAAATAAGCATTTGCTCACCAATGTCCATGGCATAGCCGATTAACTTTTTCATAAAATGCCCCTTGCGCACATTTAAATTATATTGAAGTTAATATTATCATCTGTAATAAACTTTTTCAAGTTTAATCTTTACGATTATAAAAATTGTCATAATAATATGCGGTCAAGATTTACCCCCGACCGCTTTTAGTATTATTCTATATCCCAATCAACGACGTTGCCTTTGACGATACGATATGCTTTTTTCGACAATCGCGCCAACGGCAAATCGGCATTCGAATCGGAATAGAAATTGTCGAACGAATCAACACCCAACTCGTCGTACAGTCGTTTGACCTTTTCACTTCCTCGGCAGTTTTTGCCGTCGAATTTTCCCGACTTAACGTCAACCTTTGATGCAATCAAATGCTTAATCCCCAACCTCTGACAAATCGGTTTTAGCAAAAATTCGGGCGATGCGGAGATGATTATATCGTCATCTCTTTTTTGATTTTTGTAATATTCAAAAATCTTCTTTTCGTTTTTGTTCCAAAATTCGTCCAAAAGTTTTTCGGCATCAATTCCCGACAAAAAGGCGAAAAAACGCTCTTTAAGGGCAGTTTTATCAATTTTTTTGAATTTATAAAGCACAAAACCATATAACTGCTTGGGGATAAATCGAATCAAACTCGGTTTCTTTTTCAACGCGAAGAAATAAAAATCCACCGAACTGTCGCCGTCATAAATAGTGCCGTCAAAATCGTATATATTCATAACCGTCTCACAGATAAAGAATCAAGAACATTACCGCCAAATAAATCGCGCAGAGCGCAATCAAAGTCTTGTCATGAAGCAACACATCAACGGGGTCGCCGTCTGATTCGCCCTCAATGTCAAGGCTGTACTTCATGGTGATGAGCAAAACGATCGGAACGGTAAAAATCAGATGCTTGGTGTCGTACATCAAAACCGTGTTTTCATCCATACTCCAAAGCGCATAAAACACGTTAGCCAACGTCAAGCACATCAACATACTTTTGTCCAAAAATGGCACCGTGTAGGATTTAAGCACCTCGCGCGTACCGTCGCCGAGTTGTTTCAACTCGTTTCTACGTTTGCCGAGCGCAAAATAGAACGCCACCGCGATAACCGTGAGATACAACCAGTTGGAAATCTCAATGCCGGTCAAAGCCGCGCCGAAAATAATACGAATCAAGAACCCCGAAACAAGAATAGTTATGTCAACCAACGGCAGAGTTTTTAACCCCAAACTGTAACCGACGTTTATTAACAAATACAATCCCATCAAAAGCGAAGCATACATATTTTTTGCAATAAAGCAGCAGGTTCCTGCAATCACAATCATAGTTGCCGCCAAAGCATAGGCATTCCTCATCGGAACTTGCCCCGAAGCGATGGGGCGGTTTGCCTTTTTGGGATGCTTTCGGTCTTTTTCCGCGTCACGTATATCATTGATTATGTAAACCGCAGAAGATGCCGCACAAAAGGCAATAAATCCCACAACGGCAGATGTCAGTTTCGTCATATCAAAAAACTGTCCGCTGCACGCCAAAGCGGCAAAAACCAAAAGATTCTTAATATAATGATGCACACGCATCAATTTCAGATAATTTTTCATATCAAACCTCGAAGCCGAGAAGTTTTATTTTGAAATCGGGAAGCAATTTATCGCAAAATCAATCATTTCCATAATTGCAGGGATATTTTTATATATCAAAAATCCGCTTGCCGCTACACACACTATCGGGAACACAAAACGCAGCCTTACTTTTTCGAAAATCCATTCGAACAGTTGGTAAATCAACATCAAAAACGCCCAACCGAAATAAAGCGCATACAAAATCAAGCCGTTTTCGGCAGTTCCCCACCCTAATCCGACAAGCATTACAAACGAAAATCCAACCCAACAAAGTGCGATTATACTGCTTGTTTTATCTCGGTTGACAACCGCGCCGAGTATTGCCAAAACAATAAGTGCAACGCCAATCAAACTTATCGAAGTAATCTCGTTCAACTGCCAAGAAATATGTTCCTCGATAACAAAACTTTCGCTCGCGTTCGGGGGCAAAAAGAGGTTTTTCACAAACTCGGTATATTGATAAATTTTATCAAAAACCGTCAACTTAACCTCGGCGAATCCGCTTAATGACGATGCCTTTGTCGTTAGGTTCATAATAACGTCAAACCGACAAAACGCAAGCATCAGCACTAAAAATTCGATTCCGTATTGCAACATATCGAAAAACCATTCTTTAAAGCGCTTGATGGGCGATTTGTCCGAAAGCGAAAGCATCATCACCATGCTTGTGATAAGCGTACCGCCTGCGCCGAACAGAACAAGCCTGTCCACCTTCTTTACTTCGCAAATCATATAAACGCAAAAGGCGAGCCAGAAATACGCGACAATGTATTGCTCCATCATCAACGAGAAAAGCAAACTCGTGTAGGTACAGGAAGCAAGCAAAACAAAGCAGATGCGTTTTACCGTGTTCAACTTCATCGCCCTTGCCAACATGAAGTTGGCGAATACCAACATCAACACCTGAACCGAGTTCAACAAAATCGCGCGAAGCGACACGTTTGCGCCGATAAACACGCATACCAAATAAGGAACCGACACAAACGGAGAAGCAAAAACGGCGAAAAGCGGTTGCCTTAAATCGTTTTCGCGATGCATTAACGAAAGATAAACGTTTTGGTTCACCAAAGTCGGCGAATCGCTTGTGTAAATAATATCAAACTCGTAATTTGTGCCGTAAAAGGCATCGGTTTGCGAAAAAGCGAACACAACCAAAACAAGCGATGCAATAACCAAAAGCGCATAGAATATGTATTCAAACGACTTTATTCCCTTTAAAAGACCGGTTTCTTTAAAAATACGCTTGATTCTTAAATAAAAATAGGAAACACAGAAATACGCGAAAAACAATCCGCCGATGGCAAGTAAAATCGAGAAATAACAAAGAATATTAAATACGGTCGAACCCAAATATATATAATTCAACAGCAGATTGACGTAAAACGAAAACATCATGCCGAAGCAGATTCCTACCGCCGAAAGAATCGAATACACCTTCATTCCGATAGACGAATCGCCAATAATTTCAAAAACCGATTCCTTTTGCGAAGCGATAATCGCAAAAACCGAAACGGCAATCAACGCACCTGCAAAATGCGCTATTTTGAAATTCGCGCCGAGCATAAAGAACAAAAACGCCGAAAGCGGAAGATAATAATTCTTTTTGAGATTGGCAATAACAAGATGCTTTTCTTGAATTTTAAGTTTTTTCTTTAAAATCTCAAAAACAATATTCACAATATGGCAAGAAAGTGTATATACTGCATACAACCCTGCAACACAACCGATAAGTCCGACAATTAACAAAAGTTGCATTCTTGTCAAACCGAAATTTTCCGCCAAAGCGGCAACCTTGTTCGACAAATGCCATGTTGTAACAAAAATCTCGCACCCGATTGCCGAAATAAAGAACGTCAAAACTATTGAAACGGTCTTTAATGCTCGGTTTTCTATCTTTTTAGGCTTTGTGAGATTGAAAATCGACAAAACAACGACGGCAGAAAACAAGCAAAGCATCAACCCCACCGACATAAGCGACGGCGCGAAATAATGACACAAAGCAGCGCCGGTTGACAATAACAGGAAGAAGTTTTTTATTAAATTTTGCGTTGCGGTTTTGAAAGAGGTTCTTTTCACAGCGTGTTCCTCATTTTGCAAAAAATACATACAGTATCAATATAACACAAAATACATAAAATTTCAACTGTAAATTATCCGAGTATATAACCCGATTTTTGTCATAAATCGTTGACTTTTGGGATACAATATTGTATAATTAACATAGCAATATATAATTGCGAAAGGAGTTTATATTATGAACAAACGCTTAACCGCTATACTTATTGCGGTCATGATGTTGCTTTCTGCTTTCGTTTTTGCAGGATGTAACAATGACGGCGAAACCAGCGAAGAAAGCCAAAAAGAACTTACCGCAAAGGAACTTTTTGAAGTTTCTCTTAAAAACCTTGTTGCTTCTACCGAAGAAATCAAGGAATTACCTAACACATCAGGCGAAAGCAAATTCGAACTCACGGTTGACAAATTGCTTTTCGGCGAAACCGACCTTACTCAACTCGGTAAAATCTCGCTTACCGGCACTGCGCTTGCAGACGGCGACAAAAACGTTCAATCATCGTTTGAACTTTCGGCTTTCGGCGAAAAAGTTCCGATGGAAATGATTGCCAAAGACGAAAACGTATTCCTCGTTGACTTTTTCGGTCTTAACGACAAGGCCATTAAGGTTGAAGTTCCCGAAACATCGGGCGAAGAAGCAGGTGTGAATGCAGTTCTCCAAAACAGCGACAAAGTCACTGCAATCCTCGAACACGTTGTTAAATCCATCGAAACCGTTATTAACACTAATTTCGATGACAGCGCGTATTCGATGGAAGACAAAGACGATACAAAGATTATCACTCTTACGATTGATAACGAAAAGGCAACCAAAATCGCAAGCGAACTCATCGACGAATTGTTGAAGAACGAAGACATTAAAGAAATGTTCGGCGAAGATTTTGACAAAACCGAAGTATTGAAAGAAATCGAAGATTTCAAATCCTTACGCATCGTAAACACCGTTGTCGGTGAAGAATCCATCGGTCTTTCTGCATATATCGATTGCATGGTTGCAAAGGACGACGTTCTCGAAAACACCGTTGACGAAAGCGACGCGTCTGTTGACGAAACAAGCGAAGCAGAAACCACCAAAGAAGAAAAGACTTTCGGTATTATCTCCACATTTGCCGACAAAAACTTCACACTCGATATGGGCTTTGTAAATGCAGAAGGCAAAGTTGATGCCTCTATCGACGGCGAACTCAAAGTCGAATACAAAGAAGAAAACGATAAATTTGAATTTAGCTTCAAGATTACCGAAGACGGTAAGGAAGAAGAACTCATCTCCGCAACAGGCGACGTTATTGACGGCGAATACGACGGTACTTTGTACCTCAAAGGCGAAGGCGATAAAATAGAAGTTGACTTCTTCTGCGGTTTGAAAGAAAACGAAGGCAAATTCGGTATTGCCAAAATCAAGATTACAAGCACCGACTTGGAAGGCAAAGAAACTACCGAAGAAATTCCTCTTGAACTCACCGTCAACTACAAGAACGAAGAAAACAAAACCACCGCAGACGGTAAAATCAAACTTTCGATAGAAAACACCGCCGAAATCGAAGCAAGCTTCAATATGACTACCGAAGTTAAAGATGTAACAATCGAAGCAGTTAACGATTCTGTTTCCATGAACGAATTCGACTTTGACGGTGCGATGACCAAATTCGGCGAAAAGTACCCCACCATTAACAGCTTTATGACCATGATAGGCGGTTCTATGGGCGGTGCTGCGGAAGACGAAAAATTCTTCGAAAAAGACGGTATGGGACTTTGGCTCCCCTCCGATTTTGAAGAAATCGATAATAATGACGTTACCGCTTGTTACGCCACCGATACGAACTTAGTATTCACAATCAAAGATTCCTTTGTTCAATTCGCAGCTTACGGCGACTTCGATCTCGAAGATTACGCCAACGCAATTTATGTTGACTTCCTGGTTCAAAACCCCACCGAATTAAAGACTGACGATTACGGCACCCCCTATTTCGAATATACCGCCGAAGGTGTTAGTTATTACGTTGCTCTTTACGAAGGAAACGACGCATTTTGGACCGTTATGTTCTGTTGCGAAGAAACGAATTACGACGCATGCAGAGCCGACTTTATCGACTGGGCGTTTTATGCAGACCCCTATGCTGACGTAGAATTCGAAATGAACGAAGACCTTTAATATTTATCAATAAAGCTAAAGAACCCAAGGAGATTTAACTCTCCTTGGGTTCTCTTTTTTATTCTTTTTATAACTGTAATAACTCCGCGCCAAGCGCAACGCAATCGCGTTCGTCGTGGGTTGCGATAATTAAGGTCTTCCCTTTTGCGTACTTCAAAAGCACCGAAATGACCGTTTCCCTCGTTTCGTCGTCAAGCCCTTTAAACGGCTCGTCGAGGATTATAAGTTCGGATTTCGCGAGTAACGCCCTCGCAAGCGCCACACGGCGTTTCATACCGCCCGAAAGGGTTGACACAGGAACAAACTCGCTCCCCAATAGCCCTAATTCGCCTAAAACGGCGATTATTTCATCCTCGCCCACTTCGTTGCCCGTAACCGCAAAAACGTTTTTGACGGCAGAATAGGGCTCACAAAGCCTATCTTCCTGAAACACCGCCGAGATATCGTCGGGAATGCCCGAAACCTCGCCCGAATCGGCTTTAATTAAGCCAAGCAAGATGTTCAAAAGCGTGGTTTTTCCGCTTCCCGACGCACCCATAACGCAGGTGATAGAGCCGTCATCAAAAACGTAATTAAAGTTCGAAAGAACCACCTTATTTTCGAACGATTTACAAACGTTTTTAAGTTCAATCATAACGTTTCTACCCCCTTTAACGCGCGTTTAAGGAGAAACACAAACAACTTTTCAAAAGTCACCGAAAGAATTACGATAACAACAGTCCAAGCAAACAGGTCAACCGTGTCAAGATATAGTTTCGAATAGTAAAGCGCCTCGCCGACCGAACCTTTGGGGTAACCTATCAACTCCGCCGCAACGCCCGATTTCCAAGCCAAGCCGAGCGAAATTTTACAAGCCGATATCAAAAACGGTTTCACCGACGGAAGCCAAATAAACCGCATACGTCTGCCGAACGGCATTTTGAACACGTCCGCCATTTGAAGCATCTTTTTATCAACCGCTTTTATTCCGTCAAGCAGGTTTGTATAAACAATTGGAAGCACCATCAAAAACGAGATAAGTGCCGACAGATTCGACGCCTTGAACCAAATAAGCGCGACTACCACAAACGATGCAACAGGCACCGATTTAATGGTTATCATATACGGCCAAAGCATTGTTTCGACGATTTTAAACCGCCCTGCGACAAGTGAGAGCAACACGCCGCTAACAAGCCCCAAGAAAAATCCAAGCGCGATACGTGTTAAGGTAAATAATACAATTTTCAAAAATTCGTCTTCGACAACCAACGTAAACAGCCGTTTAACAACGTCAATCGGCGAAACGAGCAATAAATCGATATCGACAACCATACTCACAATCTGCCACAGCAACAACGCCGACAGAATCGCAAGTGTTTTCGTCAATAAGTCTTTTTTATTTTGCAATATAGAAGAAATCGTCTTCGGGGAGTTTGCCTCCGACCGATTTTTCGTTATTAACATATAAAACTCCAAGATAGGTGTTAACGGGGATTTTCATATCTTCCCCGACGATACAAGCGATGTTGCAATAGGGAATCGCCTTTGTTGCGACGTTAGCCGCGAAAATACCAAACTTTTCGACAAGTTTAGCAGCTTCTTCAACGTTTTCGTTTACGTAAGCCGACGAAACCTTGTATTCCTCGATAAAGTTCTTTACAGCTTCGGGATTTTCGGTTGCAAATTGCTTTCTGACCACGAAAACGCCCGTCACGATACCGTTATCGCTGTTAATCATTTTCCATTCTTTGTTAAGGTCCATAACAATCTCTAAACCCTCAACCTTGCCCTGCGCAACAGTAACGTAAGGTTGCGGAAGCATCGCGATACCGCTATCCACTTGCGAGAGAGCCGCTACAACTTCGGTCGCCTCCGCCTTAAAGTCAAGTGTTACGTCTTTTTCGGTGTCAATTCCCTTTTCTTTCAAGATATGCTTTAAAGTATATTCAGGAGTTGTACCCTTGCCGGTCGCAAGAATCGTCTTGCCTTCTAAATCGTCGACAGAGTCGATTTCCACGCCCTTTGCAACAAGGTAGAGCACACCGAGAGTGTTAACACCGAGAATTTGAATCTCGCCTTTTGTGTTGTTATAAAGCACAGACGCGAGGTTTGCGGGTACTGCCGCGATGTCAAGTTCACCCTTTTTGAGAAGCGGAGTGATTTCGTCAGCCGTTCCTGCAATGGTGAATTCATAATCGTTCTTGGTTGTGCCCTTTTCATCGTTTTCCATGATTTCTACCATACCGATAGAAGTCGGGCCCTTCATACCCGCAATACGTACAATCGCTTTTTCGTCGGCTTTGCTTTCATCGGAAACGTCAGATACATTCGAAACCGCAGAAGAAGCATCGCTCACGTCGGACGAAGTGTCACTCGGTTGAGCACAAGCCGTAAATGCCAGTAAAACCATCATTAAAGATAAAAACAGCGCGATAAGTCGTTTCATAATAATTACCTCTTTTCTTTTATCGAGATAATTATACGACAAATCACGCCATCTTCACGTTGCAAATGCAACGTATTATAAAATTTTGAAACTGTTTTTGTAAAAATCTATTATCCCGTCGCGTTGCATCGCCGACAACTCGCGCGAGAGCGCGGAACGGTTAACACCGAGATAGAGCGCCAACGATTCGCGGTCGAACGGAACCGAGAAGGTCTTGCTCCCGAAACGGTTGCTGTATTGCGACAGAAATGTCACGATTTTCTCCCTGATAGTCGCTTTCGAAAGTATTTGTACCCTATCGTTCATGTTAAGCGTTTTTTGCGCCAACATCGAGGAAAATCGGTTGCGTAACTCGTGCGCAATCGCCGAAGAATCGGCGCTTTTTAAAACGTCGGGCGAGAGCCAAAGCAACGTTACGTCGCTAACCGCGGTAATTGTAACGGGAATTTCCTCAACGCCGAGCCAACAAAGCGATTCCCCAAAGGTTTCGCCCGCCGTAACGTTAGCCATAATCACCGCGTTGCCGTCAATGTCGTTAAAACTGACTTCAACCGTACCAGAAAGCACAAGCCCGAAACGGTAAAGCCGTTCGCCGGCACTTGCCAAAACCGAGTTTTTAATATATTCCGAACGTTTTGCCGAAAATACTTCAAGCGCAAGTTCGATTTTGTCGTCAGTCAGTCCGCAAAAAAGCGGATTGATTTTTAATATTTTAACCATTATTTAAACCGAATAGGTACCGAACGCGATACGTTTTATAAGCAGATAGTCAACCGAATCGATTTTGTCATCTTTGTTGATGTTACCACGCGTCTTTTCTTCGGGAGAAAGTGTATACGTTTCAAAACAAGCACGTTTCACCAAAAGATAATCCACCGCACCGACGGTTCCGTCGTTGTCAACGTCGCCGTATATAATTTCGGGTTCAGGCTCAACGTCGGGTTCGGATTCATCGGGGTTGGGTTCAGACACGTCGGGGTTGGGTTCAGACACGTCGGGTTCGGATTCATCGGGGTTGGGTTCAGACACGTCGTCGGGGTTGGGTTCAGGTTCTCCCGAAGCGTTTTCTTCGATAATATATACATATTCCGTCGCTTCATCGGCATACAAAGTAGGCGAAACGAGATAATGAACCTCGTTATCCTTATTGTACAAACCGATAATACGTTCGCCCTCGTTCATTTCGGGGGTGTAAACCGTTTCTTCAACGTTGGTCAACGGATTGTAACGCATAATTGCATACTCGGAGTTATAATACAGCCAATCGTGATAAGAACCGAAACCGATACGGCAATTAAGATAACTATTTCCGGACATCCACCACCATTTTTCACCTGCCGTAAAGATTTCAACATATTCGCCGGTGTGAACGTCAAGTTTATATATAAGATTGTCTTCAATCATATACATTTCGCCGTTTGCAAACCCGAACGGCTTGTCGATATAATGCCAATAAGCCTCGTCAAAAGCTGTGTCGGTACAGGGATAAAAAGGCTCGTAACCGTCTTCGTGGTTGGTAACCATCGCCGCATGGCTTTTCAAAACGTTTACGTGATTAACTCTGCCAAAAGTATCGGGCAACGGGTCGTCCCAAGTAACGTCGGCTTCGTACCAATTATCGTCAACCAATACTTCGTTCCACATGTGGTCGATAGCCTCGGAAGTAATCGCGCGCGTTTCAATGCCCAATCTCGTCAGCAATTCATCAAAAAGAAGGGCGTAAGCCATACAAACACCCTCACCCTGCACAAACATATCATAAATCGTGTAGGAAAGACCGTCGGATTCTTCTTTGTCGTAGTGATAATTCAAAGCAAGGTAATCGTGCAAATATAACATCGTTTCGCAATCGTCAAGACCGTTAGGTATTGTCGAAAGAATATATTCAATTTCGCGTTCAATAAACTCGCGGGCTTCCGCTAAATCCTCACCGGAAATATCATAATTAGGCAAAATGGCAGTAACAGTATCGACGCGATATGAATAACGGTAAGAACCTGCACAATGGAACAACATTGGTTCGTTTTTGAAAATCAATTCCATCAAAACGCGAAGTTCTTCTTTGCCAAGACCATAGGAATAGACGTAAATATACTCCTCTTCGTTAAGCATACCTTCAAGAAGCGTTTGATAAGCCGTCTTTTCGGTTTCGCCGTCGGAAACAGGAGTTGCGGATACAAAAAATGTATTTAAAGGAAGCAAAAGAAATATAATAATCAAGAAAGAAATTATACGTTTCATCAAAATACCCCCAATTGATTAACATTCTATTAACTATTATACACAAAAAATTCAACAATGCAAGTGAAAACAAAAATAATTATAATTTTATTTGCAAAAATCAGTTGACAAATAGCAATTTTCAATGTATAATTGCCAAGGTATGAAACGAAATTGAATATAGGGATGTAGCCAAGTGGTAAGGCACCAGACTTTGACTCTGGCATTTCGTAGGTTCGAACCCTGCCATCCCTGCCAAGAAAAAAGCCATTCGCAAAAGCGAATGGCTTTTTTCAGTGAAATTTGCCCTCCGGGCAAGTGAAATAGCTTCGCTGTGAAATATTTGCTCCGCAAATGTGAAATATTCGCTGACGCGAATGTGGGCAAATTTCATTTCACATTGCGACGAAGGAGCAAT
>JAGBUH010000128.1 GCA_017630915.1 Clostridia bacterium | reverse complement strand
TTTTTTCTTCTTTTCGCGGAGTTCGGCAATATACTCGCGAAGTGTTTTTTTCTTTTCCTTTTCGGGTATGGGATAAATCTCGCCCATTTCGGCATCAACCGAGCCGATATTAAGATATTCGGTGCTGGACAGCGGTAGCGATTTTTTAGCAAGACTTCTTTCAACGCCGAGCTTGATACAATAGAACAATACGGCAAAGAGAGGCACCGAGAAAATCATACCTGCCAATCCGAACAAGCCTCCGCAGAGCAACAACGCAACGGTAATCCAAAATTTCGAAACGCCGATTCTGTCTTCCATTATCAACGGTTCGATTATATTACCCTCGATTTGTTGAAGAACAACCAAGAAGATAATATATATAATTCCGTGACGAGGGTTTGTAAGCAAAACGATGAACGCAGTGGGAATACCACCGATAAACGGGCCAAAAAACGGGATAACGTTTGTTATTGCAATTATACCTGCCGAAAGGAGTGCATACTGCATGCCCATTATCGTCATGAACAAAAAGGTAAGGATACCGACGATGGTCGACGTGATAAGTTTACCGCCGATAAATTTACCGAAAACGCCGTTACCGTAACGCGCAACGTCAAGCACGTCGTTTGCGCGTGCAGGGGACAAAACGGCATAGAGGATTTTTTTGAATTGCGCGATAAACTTTTTCTTTTCCAAAAGTGCGTAAACACAGATAACAATAGAAATCAAAAAGTTAACCAAAAACGACACCAAGGAGATTGCGCCTTCAAGCAAACCGCCAATACGCATTGAAAGTTCGCCGCCAACCCAACCCGTCAACGTTGCAGCCAAGGCTTCGAGCGATTCGCCAAGGTGTTCGCCAAAAGTGTTATCCGAAACAACCGACCGCACATAATCCAACGCTTTTTGGATTAGCGACGGAGAAATGTCGATGAGCTTTGCAAAACTTTCCAAAAATTCGGGGATAATCAAGAACAACAGCAAAGCGATTATCGCAAGAAGCAAGAAAACCGAAACGAAAACACCGATTCCGCGGGCGATACGGTCTTTTGCGCGGGGTTTAAGACGTTGGGATTTTTCCAAAAACGTATTCGTTTGCCTTTCAAAGTAAACAAACACAGGATTGATTATATATGCAAATATCGCACCCATAAGCACAGGGGTTAGTGTTTTGGCAAGCCAGCTAAACACATTTTTCACTGCTTCAATTTGCGTTATAAGAAGAAAGGCGCAAACAAAAATACCGAAAATCGTTACGGTTCGCCGAGTGATTATTGAGTTTTGATTATTCACTTGTTTATCGTTATCGACCTGATTGCCGTTCATTTTTGCCTCCGTTATGTATTCTTACCTATATTATATCATGCGAAATTTGTTTTGTAAAGTAGATTAAGCACTTGAATTTAACATGTTTTTATGATATTATTGATACATATTGTCGAACCGTGGTGATTTTTGTTACACTTTTGAGGTATTTCTTATGATTTTTCGCGATAAATGTCGAAATATAAAAGTTTTTGGATACATACGCAGAACTTTATGTATCGTGTTAATCGTTATGATGACGTTAATACCGTCGGGCGTTGCCCCCGTTTTTGCGGAAATTGCCGACATTGAAGATAGCGACATCATTGCCGAAACACAAGTTAAAAAATATTTGTCTGCAAAAACAACCGTTGAAACCGGTTCCACACAAGAATTGATGACCGCCGTTTCCGCGCATTGCGATTACAAGGTCGTAATGGTAAACGGTGAATATTCAGCCGACGGCGTTGACGACGGCAAGATGTTGACCGACCTTGTTTTTTCCTATGCAAAGACGCTTGACACCGGCAAAAAAGGCGCAGGCTGGGTTAGAATGAAGAGCAAAAACGGCAGCGACTACACCGCGACCGTTACTCTTGATTTGGGCTTTTTATCAAAAGACATTTGCCGTTTATACGTTCGTGCATACCGCAACAGTCAATTCAAATGCGAAATGCCCAAAAAGATTTCGTTTTACGTTTCGAGCGACGGATATTCTTTTTACTACATGGGTGTTCCCACAACGAAAACAGATGTGTCAGAGGACAATTCCTCGGCGGAATACATACTCGACCTTGATACAAAAACCGAAGCGAGATACATCCGCGCGGTAATGGAATGTAACGGAAGCAACGAGTTGTGGATAAACGAAGTTGGTGCGGCGGCGATTGGCAACACTTTTTCGGCAAACTACGACGCAAGCGGTCTTATCCGTGATTATCAGGGTTTGGTTTACCGTATAAACAACGGTGTCGCCGAGGTTTTTGCTATGGAAAGCGAACCTATCGGCAAATACGGCGAATTGACGCCGAGTAAATTAAGTTTCGACGCCGATGACAAGACCTATTATTTAGGTATCGGTAGCGACAATGAAGTTAAGGTCACCTCGGACTTTATCGGAATGGACAAGATAAATTATTCGGGCATTCCTAACAACATTCAATACATAGTTATACACAACACAGCGACGGTTGAAGAAGAAACTACCGCAGAGCGATATAATCAGCGTATGCACAACATGGGTGGTGAATCAAGTTGGCATTACACGGTTGACGACAAGGAAATTTACCATTCGCTTACCGATTCGATTGCAGGTTTCCATGCAGGACCGATGCAAAACTATCAAAGTATAGGCATCGAAATCTGTGTAAACGGCGCGCCGAGACAATCGGCAAACAATTTTATTTTAAGCGGCGCTGCTTATGACAGTTGGGTTGAAAACCGATTCAGAAAGTCGATGAAAAACGCGGCAGTTCTTACCGCCGAATTGCTTACGAGATACGGCCTTTCGACCGATGCTGTTATTCAGCATTACGACGTCACACACAAAGACTGTCCTTTATGGATGCGCGCGAACAACGGTGCGCTTTGGAAAGAGTTTTTGGGTTACGTCGAGGAATATTATAAACTTTTCAACGGCACTTCCCCGACACCTGTTATCCGTCCGCAAAGTAACATAGTTATTCCCGATTACATACGTTTAAATAACGGCGATATTTATCCCGTTTCTATCATAACCGACGATGCGTTTGCCGACAGAAGCGAGATTTTAAAAAGCGTTTACCTCGGCAAATACATTACGTACGTTGCACAAGGCTGTTTCAACGGCAATCCCTTGTTAGAAAGAATTATCATTTCAAGCGAGAACGACAATTTCGTCACAAAAGACGGTTGCTTAATATATGATAACGATGAAAACTTAATTTTCAATCCCGAAGAAATGCCTTGTTATTCCGAACCGAATCCCAAAAGCGATTGCACTCTTGATATTCGCGAAATAAACGGAAAGAATTACATTTTCGACAAGGGTTTTGGAAAAACGGTTGGATATTATTCCGACAATTACGGTGCAAAAGACGTTTCGGCAGTTAATTTTAACGGCACAAAGTTATCGACGTTTTCGCAAGTAAA
>JAGBUH010000015.1 GCA_017630915.1 Clostridia bacterium | reverse complement strand
GATAGCAACTATTGAAAAACATGGTACGTCGCCAAAATCTTTCAAGAACGTTTTTAAATAATCAACATGTTTTTTATTTTGAAGCAAAGGACTGTATATTTCATACTTCTTGCCGTGATTATAATAATACCATTTTGATTTTTTCGTATCTCCGTAGATTTTCGCCTCCGGATACATCTTTAATTCAACAACGTATAACCCTCGATTGCCGATAATAATCATATCGATTTGCGATGTATAACCATTTGCACCTTCTATTAAAACATCGGATAAAACAAGCGCATCCGGCATGGTTTTGGCATACATTTTCGCCGCCCATTCACCAAAACTGCCTTGTATTTCATTCAATGTCGGTATTTTCTTTATAAAATCGAAAAGTCCCATAACAGCACCTTTTTATATTGATTTAGTTCCTATAAATATAATTATAACATAAAAATAATGATTTGTCCTTACTATAATTAAATTTTTTATTTTGAGAATATTGATCAGAGATTCACCAAAGAATAAGCAGAGGCAGGTGAACTGAAAATGGAAATTACAAAAATTGTTTTAACTACTTTTTTATCGGTTATCGCACTATTTATCATCACTAAAATCATGGGCCACAAGCAGGTGGCTCAGCTTGACTTTTTTGATTACATCAGCGGTATCACCATAGGTTCAATTGGTGCGGAGCTTGCGACCGAATTGGAAAAACCGTACAAACCGTTGATTGCATTGGTGATTTACGGCAGCGTTTCTTATGTTTTAAACCTATGTGCACAGAAGATACCGAAAACGAGGAAATACATTAACGGTGCGCCGACGATACTTTTTAACGATGGAAAGTTATACCGCCAGAACTTAAAAAAATCAAAGCTTGATTTATCCGAATTTATGCTTTTGTGCCGTGAGCAAGGATATTTTGACCTTGGCGAAATACAAACAGCGATTTTCGAGCACAACGGAAAACTTTCAATTCTGCCTTACTCAAATAAACGCCCTGCGACGCCTGAGGATTTGAACCTAACCGTAAAAGATTCGCATATCGGAACAGAGGTTATTATGGACGGACGTATTATGGGCGAAAATATTTTGCGTATGGGGTTGAACGAAAAGTGGCTGATAAAGCAGGTCAAAGCGCAAAACTTCAAAAGCGAAAAAGATATTTTTCTTGGCATTTACCATCAACACGAGGACAAACTAACTTTATATCCCAACGAGGTGTAAAAAAACCGATGATGTAAACACTCATCGGTTTTTTTGTGTTTTGGTTCTGCCATTTCAAATTTGATTAGCCAAATGTACATAGAAAACAACCTACTAAATTATTTCAAGAATTTCCGATGCGTTTGTATCGGGTTTTACCTTTGGCATTATATGTGTGATAATACCTTTTTCGTCGATTATAAACGTCGTGCGGACAACGCCCATTCCTACCTTACCGCACATCTTCTTTTCTTGCCATACGCCGTACGGTTCAATAGCTTTACGTTCGGGATCGGAAAGCAAAACGAAAGGCAGATTATACTTCTCGGCGAATTTAACGTGAGAAGAAACACTATCCTTGCTGATACCTATTACCTCGACGTTCTTTTCTTTAAATCCGTCATAAGCGGAAGCAAATGCGCAGGCTTGACGGGTGCAACCGGGGGTATTATCTTTGGGGTAGAAATAAAGGACAACCTTTTTACCCAAAAAATCAGAAAGTGAAACCGACTTACCGTCTTTATCGTTTAATATAAAATCAGGCGCTTTTGTTCCTATTGTCAACATAATTATTTCTCCTTTTTACGTTGTTTTTATTTAATTTTTTCGTTATTCCACAGTTATTTTCCGCACCATAATCGATTTTGCACGTTTGCCGTCGGGGGCGTTTAACGTGAAGTCGCTATATGCGATAAACGCAGTATTCGGTCCGGTTATAACAAGACCCGTATTACAACAAGAATACTCGTAATACTTCGCATAGAAATCTTCCTTTGGAACTTCGACAACAGGAACAATATCCGACCATTCCTTTGCCGACACATCCTGCGAAACGCGCAGATAAACACCCGGACGTCCCGAAGAAAGCAGAACCGTTCCGTCCTCGAACATACGCGTAACGGGAAGCACACCGTAATCATAAAAATATTGAGGTTTTTCCCAAGTCCTGCATCCGTCATAAGAACGAGTTTTCATCATAATAGGTGCTGGGTGCTCATCGTCGCCGATTACAAACGGAGAAAGCGAACCCGAACGCAGAAGCGCAATACAGGAGCCATCATGCAAAAACTCCAATGAGCACTCCATAAATCCTTCGACATCGATAGCGGTGGGAGGGTTAAAACCTTCTTCATAAAGAATGTGGCTTACGTATTCCCAAGTATGACCCATATCCGTCGAGCGTAAAAGCGCGGTACAGCGCCTAAGTGACGCCAAGTTGCCGAAGTTATCGATTGCGGGCGCATCCATCGGCATCCAAAGTGTGCCGTCGTTATCTATCTTCATCGAAAGACTCATGTGCGGAAAGACACGGATTAAAAAGCCGTCATAATGCAAAATCACAGGCATTTTATCCCAAATAACCGGACAGGTTTCTTCAATAACCGTATCACTCCCTGCCTTGATACGATATGCCCGGAACTCCTTAGCAACTCGGTCGCCAAGAAACGGTTTTAATTCATCAACCGTATAAACAGACATACCTGCTGTGCGCAGTTTCCTTCCATCAGGCAAATCAGGAAGTTCGGGAAGCGTTTCTTTTCGCAAAACCGCATGTTCACGGAAACAAAAAATATCGCCGTTAGGCAACCGTGTCCCCGCACGAATCCATTCGTCCTGCGCATTTTTGACCGATGTCCAATTCTCTCCTCCGTCGGTGGATTTATATACAGGATTTTTTTCTTCCTCACCAAAGGTCAGCCAGTTATCACGCCGAGCATTAAACCGAACGTAAAGTGTACCGTTTTCAGCGCAACGTATTGTAGGATCTTGATACCCACCGAAAAGCACAGGTTCCTCGGTGTTTTGCGCCACTATCGTAGGAAAGCCGAGTTTTATCGTTTTCATATTTAGAAATCCTTTTCAATATTTCACATGGTCAAACGCTGAGAATACTATACCACAAAATCCATTGTTTTTCAACCAGTTATTAGGAAAACTGTTATTTTCTTATTTTGCGGTTATCATCTGTGGCAGGGTTATCTATAAGTTCACCTTTTTCTGTGAAACGTGAGCCGTGGCAAGTACAATCCCACGTGTGTTCGGCGGGGTTATATTTAAGAGCGCATCCGAGATGCGGACATCGCGGCGTGGTTGGCGTCAGCAGTCCCATCGTGGATTCGAATACATTAACGGCAAGTTGGGGGCGCAAAATACTGCGAGAGGGCGAAAATACGTCAGCATATCGATTTTGTTTGCCTTGTACGAGGTCGCATAATATATCCGCGGCGACCATGGAATTGGTCATTCCCCATTTGTTAAATCCCGTTGCCACGTAGATATCGGGAGTAGACGAGGAATATTGTCCGATATACGGAATTTCGTCCAAAGTCATACAATCCTGCGTTGCCCATTTTGCGACAACTTTGGATTTTGGGTAGTGCTTTTTCGCAAACGCTTCTAATTCTTGCCAACAGCCGCCTTGTTTGCCTGTGCGGTGCGCGCCTCCGCCGAGGAGTAAAAGTTTCCCGTAATTTCTAAACGAAAGTCCCGTTTCAGATTCGTCAACGTACATTCCGTTCACGTTCTGTGCATTTTTAAGTGCAACAACATAGGAACGATGTTGATATAGTTTTAAGAAATATCCGCCGTGTTTATTGAGAATCGGAAAGTGGGTGGCTATGATTAGTTTTTTATAGGTAATTACGCCATGATTAGTTATTGCTTTGTTGGGTTTTAGCTCTAAAACTTTGGTGTGTTCAAAAATCGAAAGGTCTTTTGAAATGGCATATAAAAATTTCAAAGGGTGGAATTGCGCTTGGTTTTTTACCCCTACGGCACCTGCAATTTCAAAAGGGAGTTCTGTTTTTCTTTGGAACGACGCTTTTACGCCTATTTTATTTAATGCGTTTACTTCCCTTTCGATCTTCGTACGGTCGTCGAGGGAATATACGTAAGAATCTTTAATTTCGTAATCACAGTCGTTTTTGCGAGAAAGACGGGCGTATTCTTCTATTGCGTCAACTTGCGCCTGAACATAAAGACGCGCTTTATCCACACCGAAACGTTTTATCATTTTATGAAATATCGCACCGTGTTGTAAAGTTATTTTTGCCGTTGTGTTTTTTGTAATTCCGCTACAAATTTCGGTTGCTTCGGTCAATATACAATCTACACCTGCGTTTTTCAATTTATAGGCGCACAAAATCCCTGCAATTCCGCCTCCGATTATTAACACGTCTGTGCTTTTATTCCCTTTTAACGATTCGAATTTCACTCGATGTGTATTCGATGACCAAACCGATTCCATTTTAGTTCCTCCAAATTTTAATATGTATAGTGTTTGTTTCAGCCTTGAAAATATACACCTTGCATTGAACATATCGATTATGCCTACCACACATTTTTTTCAGAGATAACGCAAAAACGATAAACGAAAATATTAGAAATTTCTTGACATATATTTACATTGCGACTATAATAGTTGCGCAAGAAACTGTTGCGGATGCAACTATTGCGGTAAAGGAGGTATTTTATGTCTAAATTTATGAAAATGCTTAATAATATAAGCCGTTCGCAAGCGATTTACAGACACGGCAGAATTTCAGCGGACGATTTGCAAAGTGGTCATTATGCCTTTGTTTTAGCGATATGCCGCGAACCCGGGCGTTCCCAAGAAGACCTTGCGCGCGAGCTTTGCGTTAATAAAAGCACCGTTGCGAGAAACCTTAATTATCTTGAAGAAAAAGGGTACATTTCCAGAAAACCTTTGCCAAACGACAAGCGGCAATTTTCGGTCTTCCCTACCGAAAAAATGCTCGGCATACTGCCCGAGATAAAGACAGCGTCGATTGAATGGATGGAGCTTTTATCCGAGGGGATACCGAAAGACGAGCTCAACATTTTTGATTCAGTATTAAGCCGTATGCAAGAAAAAGCAAGAGAGATTATTGAAAAGCAAGAGGACAACAAATGAAGTGGGTTTTTACATATTTAAAACCGTTAAGTTCAAGAATATCGGCAGGAATCACGGTTAAGATTATCGGCACTGTGGCGGAACTGATTATTCCGTTTTTGTTGAGTTATATACTCGAAAACGTGATTGCAAGCAACGACGTCGGAAGAATTCTATTTTTTGGCGCACTAATGGCGGTTTGTGCAATTATCGCATGTCTTGGTAATATCATCGCAAACAGAATGGCGGCGAAGACTACTATGATATTCTCGACTCAAATGAGAAAAAATCTGTTTTCTAATACGCTGTATCTTTCGGCAAGAAGCACCGACCGTTTTACCATTCCCTCTCTCGAATCGAGAATAACATCTGATACATACAACGTTCAGAATTTCATCGGAATGATGCAAAGAATGGGCATACG
>JAGBUH010000127.1 GCA_017630915.1 Clostridia bacterium | reverse complement strand
CGATATGTACCCCGAAAGGTTTACCAACGTCACCAACGGTATCGCGCACAGAAAGTGGCTTTGCTATTCAAACCCCCGACTTGCTTCGCTTCTTGACGAAACAATCGGCAAGAATTACCGTTCCGACCCGACGGTGCTTAATAACTTCAACGCGTTTAAAGACGATGCGTCGGTATTGTCGCGCCTTGACGAGATTAAAAAGGCAAATAAGGTTGATTTTGCTAACTATATCAAGCAAACAAAGGGTATCATCATCGACCCGAATACCGTTTTTGACGTTCAGGCAAAGCGTTTGCACGAATATAAACGCCAACTTTTGAACGCTATCAACATCATCACGATGTATCTTAAACTCAGAGAAAATCCCGATGCCGACGTAACCCCGACCACCTTTATCTTTGCGGCAAAAGCCGCCCCCGGTTACTACACGGCGAAGGATATTATACGCCTTATCTGCTATATCTCGGCGGATATCGAAAAGAACCCGAAGATTCGCGAAAAACTGCGCGTTGTCTTCCTCGAAAACTATAACGTAACCCTTGCCGAACATTTAATGCCTGCCGCCGAAGTCAGCGAACAGATTTCTCTCGCGGGTAAAGAGGCGTCGGGTATGGTTAATATGAAGTTTATGATTAACGGCGCGCTCACGTTGGGCACTCTCGACGGCGCGAACGTTGAAATGACCGAACAGGTCGGTCGTGATAATATCTATATCTTCGGCCATACCGCAAGCGAGGTTGAGGAACTTTGGGACAGAGGATACGCATCGTCGTATTTCTATAACCGCAACCCCGAATTGAAAGCCGCAATCGACTATTTGCAAACCGGTTTCAACGGCAGAAGTTTCTCGGATATCGCGAATTACCTGCTTTACTCTTTCGGCGTGTCCGACCCGTTTATGTGTTTGGCGGACTTCGATTTCTATGCCGAAGCGCGTAAGAAGATGTATGACGATTACAAAGACCGCAATAAGTGGAACAAGATGGCTGTCGCGAATATCGCGGGTGCAGGTTTCTTTGCGGCTGATAGGTCGATAAAAGAATATGCCGAAAATATCTGGCATATCAACCCCGTGCATATTAAATAATGGAAGTTAATTTTAATATAAGTTCGGATTCTACCCCCAAGGGTTGCCATGCGTTTCCTTTGGGGGATAGGGTTTCGATTGAACTATCTGTTGCCGAAATGACCGTCGATTCTGCTTGGTTTTATATCGGCAACGACGAACGTGTGATTTTGGGGTGTGACGCCGAAATTGTCAGATATGATAACGGCTTCGCACTTCGGTATGACCTCGATACAGTTAATATTTTGTCGCAGGACGGGCTGTATTTTTGCCATTTTGAATTTGTGTCGGACGGCGTTAGGTATTATACCGCCTTTGACGATAGGGGATTTTGCTATTTAGACACCCATTTCGTCAACGAAACGCAGATTCTTGTCTATGACGAAAAATATGATTCTCCCACGTGGCTAAACGGCGGTGTTATGTACCAAATTTTCCCCGACCGTTTTTCTCGCGGAGGCGAGGTTACAAGGCGCGATGACGCGAATTATGACGAGGATTGGGAAAACGGAATCCCCGAATACCCGAAAGTACGGGGCGAGGCATTCCCGAACAATACCCACTTCGGCGGAACGCTTTACGGCGTTGCCGATAGGATGGACTACCTATCCTCGCTCGGCGTAAATTGCATTTATTTAAACCCGATTTTCGAAGCATATTCGAACCATAAATACGACACAGCCGATTTTCTGTCGGTTGATAAATCCTTCGGCGGTGACGAGGGACTTCAATTCTTGATAGACAAGGCGCACGAGAGGGGAATAAAGATTATCCTCGACGGCGTGTTTAACCACGTCGGCAACGACAGTATCTATTTCGATGCTTACGGTAAATACGGAACAGGCGCTTGTCAGTCAAAGGATTCGCCCTATTTTTCGTGGTTTAAATTCCATAACTACCCCGATAGTTACGAAAGTTGGTGGGGGATAAAGAACCTCCCCCGTACCGTGCGGTGCGAGAGTTATGTTAATTTTATCACCGATGAGGTGATACCGAAATATATGAAAATGGGCATCGACGGCTGGCGTTTAGACGTCGCCGACGAGTTGGAAAGCGACTTTTTGGATAAAATCGCAAAAGCGGTCAAGAGCTATAAGCCCGATGCGCTGATTATCGGCGAGGTCTGGGAAGACGCGTCTAATAAGATTGCCTACGACGAAAGAAAACGTTATTTCAGAGGCAAACAACTCGATTCTGTAACGAATTATCCCGTTCGTAACGCGATTATCGACTTTGTCAAGTACGGTAACGCCGAGTTTTTGTGCGATACGCTCAATACGTTATACCGTAACTATCCGCCTCATAAATTGTCGGTTTTGATGAACTTCCTCGGTTCGCATGATACCGAACGAATCGCGACTGTGCTGGGCGGGGAATCCGACATGGGTGAAGAAAACGACGTTCTCGCTGTCAAGAAAATGCCCGAAGACGTCAGAGCGAAGACAAAAGAATTGCTTAAATCGGCTTATACCTTGCTTGTTTCGCTCCCCGGTGTGCCGTGTATCTATTACGGCGACGAAATCGCGATGGAGGGTTATCACGACCCGTTTAACCGCAAGACGTTTTCGGAAAAGGGATTTTCAGACAGCTATTCCGACCATTTCAAGAAGGTTAATAATATAAGAAAAAACGAAACGCTTTTTACTTCGACCGAGTTTGAGTGTGTAACACTTGCCGAATCGGTCTTGAAAATTACACGTCGAAAAGATGAAGGAGTTTTAGAAGTATTGGCAAATATGTCGGAGCATGAATATAATTACCATGTAGAAAAATGCACCGATATATATAATAATGTAGAATATACGCAAAATATAACCGTAAAACCGAAAAATGTATTATTGTTAAAGATTGGGTGATAATATGACGGAACTCACAAAACAGATTTCCCTCGATGCAAAAAAACTCGGAATCAACGAAGGTGACACGATTCTCGTGCACTCTTCTCTTCGTTCGCTCGGTATTGCAAGTCCGAGGGAAGTTATCGACGGACTTTTACTTGCTCTTGGGGACGAAGGAACGCTTGTTTTTCCTGCATTAAGTTATCTAAACTGCAATCCGAATAACCCTGTTTTTGATTATTACGAAACAAAATCGAACATCGGCGCTCTGCCCGAATATTTCCGTACCGAAGTCGAGGGCGTTGTACGTAGTATGAGCCCGACTCACTCCTGCTGTGCATTAGGAAAAAATGCCGATTATATCACGTCGGGACAAAAGGACGATGTAACCCCCTGCGGTGAAAATTCGCCCTTCCGCCGCTTGATGAAGTTGGGCGGAAAGATTCTTTTCATCGGTTGCGGTATGCGCCCGAATACGTCGATGCACGCGGTCGAGGAATTAAGCGTGCCCGACTATCTTTACGGTGGTGACTTTGAATATACAATGACCGATAAAGACGGTAACACCTACAAGGCGATGTGCCGCGCACACGGTTTTAAAGGCGTTGCCCAACGCTATGAACGCTTGGCGGACTTGCTAAACGGCGACGAATTAAAGATTGGTAAAATCCTAAAAGCCGATTGCCACTTGGTCGATACAAAGGCTATGTGGGAAAAGGCAGACAAGAAATATCGCGAAGACCCTCATTATTTTATAGAAATGAGTGAATGATTGTGATGACCGAACTTTATGATATTTTTAATACCATAATAGATGAATTCTCGCTTAAAGGAACGCTTGCGTCGATTTATCCGTTGTCAAGCGGTAATATTAACGATACCTATATCATGACCACCGACGATGACGGATTCGAACGTCAGTATATCGTTCAGAGAATCAACCATTTGGTGTTCAAAAATCCTAACGAAGTTGCGGAAAACGTCTGCAAGGTGACCGACCATATCGAACATAAACTTCGTGAATCGGGTGCTGACGATATCCGCCGCCGTGTCGTTAAATATTACCTTCGCAAGAACGGCGAACATTACTATGTAACCCCCGACGGCAATTATTGGCGCGCTTTTTCCTGCGTTTATGATGCGACAAGCGCCGATTTTGCCGATATTCCGATATTGCGTGAAACGGGATTGGCGTTTGGTGAATTCCAAAAGAATCTGCTTGATTTTCCTGCCGATACTCTTTATGAAACAATCCCCGATTTCCACAATACAAAGAAACGTTACGACGACCTGAAAAAAGCAGCTGCGGAAAATAAATCAAACCGCTTGGACACGGTTAGGGAAGAATACGATTATCTTCTCTCGATGGAAAAAGAGGCGTGTGTCCTTTGTGAAATGTCGGAAAAAGGCGAACTTCCGCACCGCGTTGTTCATAACGATACAAAATGCAACAACGTTATGTTCGACACCGAAACCGGCAAACATTTGGCTGTTATCGATTTAGATACCGTAATGTCGGGCTTGGTCGCCTATGACTTCGGCGATGCCGTTCGCTTCGCCGCGAACCCCGGCGGTGAAGATAACAAGGTGCTGTCAAAGGTATATCTCGATTTGGATTATTATTCTGCGTTTGCCGAGGGCTTTGTAAGCGAGGTTAAGGGCGAGATGACCGAGAAGGAACTTGAAACTCTGCCCGACGGCGTCTTGGCTGTAACGCTTGAATTGGCGGCTCGTTTCTTAACCGACTATCTAAACGGCGACGTCTATTTCAAGTGCAAAGTACCGCATCATAACCTGATAAGAACAAAGGCACAAATCCAGTTGGCAAAAGACGTTTTCGGCAAAATGCCCGAACTTCGCAAGAGATTAGCGGATATTCTTGACGAAAAATCGTGATATTTTGTTTAAAACGATGAAATTTAACGTTGATAATTAAATAAACTTGACAAATGCCATATAAAGTGTATAATATATTCAATACACATAGGATTGTGGCAAAATGTTTGTCAATTACCTCGGAGGAACAAACGTGTTGATACCCACCGCGTCTTCAAACGACGCCGCCGTGAACGAGGAATCGCTTGTCGCGTCGGCAAAAAACGGCGATGAACAGGCGTTTGAAATCCTTGCAAAATCCTATAAACGTGTTCTTGATTTTCATATCAACCACCTTGATAAGAACCCGTCAAATTATGACGATTTGTTCCAAGAGGGTTTGATTGGGCTTTTCAAAGCGGTAAGAAGTTACGACGGCAAAACAGCTTCGTTTTCGACTTATGCTTCGTCTTGCATCAAGAACAGCATAATCAGCGGTGTTCGTAAGAACGCCACCCAAACCGCAAAAACCGTGATAACCGATGAAGTTTCGCAATCTCTTGACGAAACGTCGCCCTCCGCCGAAGCGGTGCATCTCGATTCGATAAGGGCAAAGATGCTTTATAACCGTGTTTATGAATCGCTGTCGGTTTATGAAAAGACGGTATTCGAGATGTATTTGTCCGACATATCGTATGAATCAATCGCGTTTGTAACCGGAAAAAGCGTTAAGAGTATATCAAACGCGGTTTTCAGAATCCGTGAAAAACTCAAAAAAATCATCGGAAAAGCGGACGATTTAAAATGAAAAAATCCCTAAAAGGGATAAATAAAAAACAACCACAGAGGAGAACCACCCATGTACGAAGACAAGACTTTAACCTGCAAAGACTGCGGTAACGAATTTGTATTCACCGCAGGTGAACAGGAATTCTATGCTGAACGCGGCTTCCAAAACGAACCGCAGCGTTGCAAAGCATGCAGAGATGCAAGAAAGCAAGCAACCAGAGCACCCAGAGAAATGTTCACAGCAGTATGCGCAGAATGTGGCGGCGAAGCTAAGATTCCCTTCCAACCTTCTGACGACAGACCTGTATATTGCAGCGATTGCTTCGCAAAAAAGAGAAACGCGTAATCATTCATCGCTAATAACGCCCTGACATAATTACAATGCCTGTTAGCTCGCGCGCCGAGGTGACAGGCATCTCTTTTTCTTTTCCCCAAAAAATCTGCGATTTTTCGGGGACCCCCAAAATACCCCAAAAACTCGTTCCTCGTTTTCGGGGACCCCATTACACCCCCAAGAATCTTTGATTCTCGGGGACCCCATTACACCCCAAGAAACTTTGATTCTTGGG
>JAGBUH010000126.1 GCA_017630915.1 Clostridia bacterium | reverse complement strand
GAATCGAGTGAGCTTCTATCACCTACAACAACCGCTTTTGAAATTGAGGGAGCATATTCAAAAGCATCGTACAATTCTACACTATTTTCAGATACACTTTTTCTGATACTGTAAAGCAAACCGCTACCGTCGATATATTCATTTATGTCCGCAGATGCGGTTAATGAAATTCCATCGGCTAAATTTGACGGTGAATCATTGAAATTATACCTTACATCTGCATAAAAAATATCGCCAGCAACAATTCCGTCTTTAAAAACGTCGCTATATACACGAACCAATTCACCTTTTCGAACGCCTATTTCGCTTGAATTCACGTAGGCATCGACATAGTATGTGTTAACGTCAGAAATTTTGAATTCAACAGAATCAGTTCTGTTATCCAAATCCGAGGTCTTAACCTCAAATTCGTTATAGATTGTCACGCGCAAAACTCCAAAAGAGAAAGCGGCAACCACAAAGGCAACCGCTGATACTCTTTTATAGTTAATTTTATCTTGAAAATGACGCGAAGCAATTATAAAAAGCACAGAAATAGCAGCAAGTGCAACAAACAAGGCGCGCAAAGAAAATGTGTCATGTTCAACCACCAAAATGCCAAAAACGACACCAAGCGCAAATATCGATACAAGTGTTGCAATCAAACGCTTTTTATACACGTCAAATTCCTTTTATTATGCAAGTTTTACAGGCAACTTTTCTCCGCCTAAAATGTGGAAATGAAGATGCTTAACAGATTGTCCGCCGTCTTCCCCAACGTTGGTGATAACTCTATAACCATTAGCAAGTCCACATTCCTTTGCAACGGTCGGAATTGCGACGATAACTTTCGAAACAACATCAATATTGTTTGCATCAACGCAATCAACCGAATCAATGTGTGTTTTAGGAATCACAAGAACGTGAACAGGCGCATTAGGGTTGATATCCTTAAACGCCAAAACGTTGTCATCTTCATAAACCTTTGTCGAAGGGATTTCACCCGCAACAATTTTACAAAATAAGCAATCCATATTTAACTCCTTATTTCACTTGGGAAGCCAAAACGTTTTCTGCTCCCTTGAAAGCATCGGGAATCTTCGATGCATCTTTACCGCCCGAAGAAGCGCTGTTCGGTCTGCCGCCGCCACCGCCACCAACGATGGGAGAAATCGCTTTCAAGAGGTTACCTGCGTGTGCACCGTTCTTAACGGCCGTAACACCACAAGCTGCAACAAGAAGGACTTTACCTTCGTTTACGGTAGAAAATACGCAAACCGCGTTTTCGTCTTTTGCAATAATCTTATCAGCAGAATCGCGCAAAGCATCAACCGTAACATCATTAAACGAAGCACGAACCAACTTCAAGCCCTTAACGTCAACAGCTTCGGCATACGCCTTATCAACAGCTTCGGAAGCGAATTTACGGTTAATATTTTCAATTTCTTTTTTGAGCGCTTTTGCTTCGTTAATAATTTGTTCAGTCTTATTGATTATATCATCGTTGCTAACTGCTTTAACGGTTTTCTTTACGTTTTCAAGAAGTTTTTCTTGCGAACGCATTGCGTTCAAGGTGTTAATACCGGTTACACATTCGATTCTTCTTACACCTGCGGCAACAGAAGATTCAGAAACGATACGGAACATACCGAGCGAGCCCGTTGCGCTAACGTGAGTACCGCCGCAAAGTTCAACAGAATAATCACCCATCGAAACAACGCGAACAGAAGAACCGTATTTTTCACCGAACAGAGCCATAGCACCCTTAGCACGAGCTTCATCGGGCGTCATTATTTCGGTTGTTACGGCATTATTCAAAAGAATTTGGTTATTAACAGAGAATTCAACCTTTTGGATTTCTTCTTCGGTAAGAGCCGAGCCGTGAGTAAAGTCAAAACGTCCGTACGCATCGTTCACGTAAGAACCGGCTTGTTCAACGTGAGTGCCCAAAACCTCGCGCAAAGCGGCTTGCAAAAGGTGAAGCGACGAGTGATTGCGACGAATTGCATCGCGGCGAACAGCGCAAATTTTAGCCTTTGCTGTGCCTTTTTCGATTACACCTTCTTCAACTTGACCGATATGGAGATATTGTCCTTCGGGTGTTTTCTTAGTGTCAGAAACAGCAAACACGCCCTTATCGGTAACGATTTTACCAATATCGCCAACCTGTCCGCCGCCTTCGGCATAGAAAGGCGTTTTGTCAAGAATAATTGTCGCCTTGCCACCCGAAAGAACACCAACATCTTCGCCATCAGCGATGATGTATTCAATATTACAATCACATTCGTTTTCGGTATATCCAACAAATTCGGTTGCTTTCGATTTATCAATCATCGAAAGAGCATCGCCTGCCCAACCTGCGTCAATGTTCGCTCTTGCTTCACGCGCGCGTTTCTTTTGTTCTTGCATAAGTGCGCGAAAAGCTTCTTCGTCAACCATAATTCCCTTTTCTTCGGTGATTTCTTTGGTAAGGTCAATCGGGAATCCATAAGTATCGTAAAGTTTGAACACGTTTTCACCCGAAAGAACTTTGCCGTTATTTGCTTCGGTTTCGGCAATCATCTTTTCGAGAATAGCAAGGCCGGAGTCAAGAGTTTGAGCAAATCTGTCTTCTTCTGCCTTAATGGTCTTCTTAATATATTCTTGACGGTTAGCAAGTTCGGGATATGCTTCGCAGTTATTTGCGATTACAACATCGCAAACTTCACCGAGGAACGTACCCTTAATACCAAGCAATCTACCATGACGAGCCGCACGGCGAAGAACACGGCGAAGAATATAGCCTCTGCCTTCGTTAGAAGGAATAACACCGTCGCCAATAAGGAAGGTCGCTGTTTTGATATGGTCGGTAATAACACGGATAGAAACGTCATTATCCGCCGCACTTCCCTTGTATTCCTTGCCGCAAAGTTCGCAAACCTTGTTAAGAATGCTTCTGTTCGTGTCAACTTCAAAGAGATTGCCGACGTCTTGCATTACACAAGCAAGTCTTTCAAGACCCATACCTGTGTCGATATTGGGGTTAGCAAGACGGGTGTATGTTCCGTTGCCGTCGCTGTCAAACTGAGTGAATACAATATTCCAAACTTCGATAAATCTGTCGCAATCGCAACCGACCTTACAATCGGGCTTGCCGCAACCGTATTTTTCGCCACGGTCGAAATAGATTTCGGAACAAGGACCGCAAGGACCGGAACCGATTTCCCAGAAGTTGTCTTCTTTACCGAAACGTACGATTCTTTCGGCAGGAATTCCGTTCTTTACCCAAATATCAAACGCTTCGTCATCTTCGAGGTATATGCTGGGATAAAGACGGTCTTCGGGAATACCCATAACCTTAGTAAGAAATTCCCATGCCCACGGAATTGCTTCTTCCTTGAAATAGTCACCAAAAGAGAAGTTACCGAGCATTTCAAAAAATGTGCCGTGACGCGCGGTTTTACCAACGTTATCAATATCAAGAGTACGAACACATTTTTGACAGGTGGTCACACGTTTACGGGGAGGAACACGTTCGCCCGTAAAATACTTTTTAAGAGGTGCCATACCTGCGTTGATTAAAAGCAAAGAATCATCGTCTTGGGGAACAAGCGGAAACGAGTTCATGCACAAGTGTCCCTTGCTTTCAAAAAATTCAAGATACTTTTTACGAATTTCGTTAAGAGAAATGGGTTGCATTTTTATTAAAATCCTTTCAGATTGAAAATCTTTATTTTAGGCATTCGCCGTATTTTCGCTACTTGTGTCGCTCGTGTCGGATGATTCTTTCTCACCCAAAACAACCGCTTCGATATCTTTCGCGGTACTCCAACGCAAATTATTATCTTCGCAATATTTTTTCGCGTTCGTATTATCAGGCGCAATTACGACCGTTTTCGGCGAATTTTCGAAAACGTTTGAACCTATCGAAACATTGGCATTTTCGAAAGTAACAAACTCTAATTCTTTACATCCCGAAAATGCTCTGTCGCCAACATTTTCTATTTCTTTTGTGATAACCATTTCGGTAAGATTATCGCAGTAAGAAAAGGCACGAACACCTATTTTTGTAATCGTAGACGGAATAGCAAGTGTTTTCAACGACTCACAATGATTGAAACAATAATCGGGTATAGCTGTGATATTCTTTCCGAACACCACCTTTTCGAGAGAATTACACCAAGCAAACGCACGCGAACCGATGCTTGTAACCGAATCGGGTATAGTTATTGAAACGATTTTATCGGCATAATAAAACGCACTCTCTTCAATAGTTGTTACCGTGTCGGGAATATTAACAGCAACTACATCGGTTTCAATATCGTGGAAACATAAAGAACCAATAACAGCGACGGGCTTTCCGTCAATTTCAGACGGAATTGTAACCGTTCCTTTGCCGTCTTTCACAAGATATTTAATTACCTTTACGTAACCGTCATATAACTCGTAAGAATATTCATCATTTTCAAGTGTTGCGATATAATCGATTGGCATTTCGGGTTCTTCTTCACCCGTAACCATTGTCTTCGCTTTTTTCAGTATCATATCGCATGAGCAAAGGGTCAAGCAAAGCATCACCGCAAGCATCAGCAACAATATTCTCTTCATTAAAAACATTCCTTTCGGGTATTTCTTACCAATTATAACACCACAAAATAGTTTTGTCAATTTACATTACTTAAAAACATACATTTTTATTGACATAAACACAATTTGTTGTTAAAATATAGAAAAAAATAAAAGGAAGGTAAACTTTTATGGATAAACAAACATTCGCATCCTATCGCAAATTCTATAATGACCAACTTATGAAGGACTGTATTCCCTTCTGGATGAACAGCGACCTTCTTGACAAAGAAAACGGCGGTTATATCACCAGCGTTGACAGAGAAGGCAAAGCATATAACACCGATAAATCGGGTTGGTTCCAAGGCAGATGCCTTTGGACATTCTCCCGCCTTTGCAACCTTTACGGTGTTCGTCCCGAATGGGAAGAAGCTGCTAAATTGGGAAAAGACTTCATCGAAAAACACATTGCTGACACCGATGGAAGAATGTATTTCACTCTCACCAAAGAAGGTTTGCCGTTGAGAAAACGCCGTTACTTCTTCACCGAAAGTTTCTATGTTCTCTCTATGGCGGAATATTCAGTAATGACCGGCGATAAAGATGCATTGAGAAAAGCAGAAGAATGCTATGAAATGATGCTCTCTATCTTCCGCGATGCAAACACCGATCCTTTCAAGATCACTCCCAAGAGTTATGCATCCACTCGCGAAGACCGCGCCGTTTCTATTCCTATGGTGCTTATCAGCAGCGCACAAACTTTAAGACGTGCCGACCCCGAAAAAGCCGAATATTACACCAAGATCGCGCAAGAAATGGCGGATATCATTATCAATATCCACTACAAGCCCGAACTCAACTGCGTTCTCGAAACCGTTGGTCCTAACGGCGAATTTATCGACAATCCCGCAGGCAGAACCATCAACCCCGGTCACTCTATGGAAAACAGCTGGTTCTTGATGAACCAAGCAATCTACACCGGCGACAAGGAACTTCTCGCAAACGCATTGAAGATTCTTGATTGTTCTCTCGAATGGGGTTGGGACAAAGAATACGGCGGATTCATCTACTTCACCGACGTAAGCGGACGTCCCTGCGAACAGCTCGAACACGATATGAAGCTTTGGTGGGTACACAACGAAGCATGTATCGCTACACTTCTTGCATACAGCATCACCGGCGACGAAAAATATTGGAAGTGGTTTGAAAAAGCGCATTTCTATGCATTCGGTCACTTCGCTGACAAGGAATACGGCGAATGGTACGGTTACCTCCACAAAGACGGCACCGTTTCTCACACCCAAAAGGGTTCTATGTGGAAAGGTCCGTTCCACCATCCCAGATTCCTTATGTGCTGTGAATATATCTTCGCTTGTCTCGAAGAAGGAAAACCCGTTGATTCCTTGCTTTAATCTTTAATGAAGAAATTATTTATTATATTCTTTGCTGTCTTGATAGCAACCCTTTCGTGTGTCATATTCCCTCTCGCCGAATCGGACGTTGATACCGAAACCGTTTCCGAAAGCACCTCGGTTCCGGTCGCATCACAAGGTTATTCTACTTTGCAAATCGTGATTATGTACTGTATTATGTTTACGGTCATTTCGGTTATCGGGGTTATGTTTATTAAGACGGTTAAGAAAAACAAATTACCATAAACGTTATGCAGAGCCGATTCTTTCGGCTCTGTTTTTCTAAAATCTAACATTTTTTCATTTTTTTGCAACCAAATTGCATCTCGAAGGGTATTATTGTACGAAGGCGGTGAAAATCATGTCAAACAACGTATTGCGCAATAACGAATTGTTAGAGGCTGTATTAAACCGAAATTCAGCCACCGTATATCGAACAGCATATCTTCGTACAGGTAACGTTCACGACGCGGAAGACATTATGCAAGAAGTATTTTTGCGGTTTGTCAAAAGTAAACCAACGTTTGAAAACGACGAACACGAAAAGGCATGGTTTATCCGTACAACCGTGAACCGTACAAACAGTTTCTTCACATCAGCATGGAAACGTAGGGTTGTGCCGTTAGATAACGACGTTATTACTTATGATGAAAACGATAACGAATCGTTAATGGAGGCGGTTATGAGTCTTCCGAAAGACATAGCCACGGCGATACACCTTTACTACTACGAAGATATGCCTATAAAAGAAATTGCAGCGACAATGAACAAGAGCGAATCTGCAATAAAATCGCTTTTGTTCAGAGGCAGAAAAATGCTTAGAATATCCCTAAAAGACAGCGAAAGGAATGAAAATGATGTTTGATAAAAACTACAAACGCGCTATGGAGAATATAGTTCCATCCGACGATGCGGTAACAAAAACATTTGACTCTATGCGAAAAGCAAATTCCGAAAAAAAAAGTATTACAAAAAACAGATTTAAAATCATAGCGGTTGCATGTCTTGCGGTGGTCATTGTGACAACCTCCGTTTTTGCGGCATTCAAATTCAGCGGTGTATCCGAACCGACGGAATTCAATGGAATAAGAAAAGCAAGCAGTTATGACGATATTGACAGCCTTGTAAAACAGTCATATAGCAACAACACTTACGGTATCGAGGGTGGTGGAATCAACTCAAAAGATTGGTTTATTGGAACAGATGATGCAGTAGTTGAAGCGACTCCCGAAATGGATTCAACTGCCATTGACACTAATACCAAATTCGACACTGCCAGAAACGATAAAGACTTCTCCGATACAAACAATCAAGTTTCGGGAGTTCAAGAAGCTGACATTGTTAAAACCGACGGAAAATATATTTACTATGTTACGTCGGAAACAAAAAAACTGTTTATTTCCGAAATCAATAACAGCGAAATGAAGCAACTTTCCTCTTTGACTATTGATACCGGCTATATCCATGAAATGTTGCTTATCAATGATACACTGTGCCTTATATCAGACGGTATTAGTAAATCATCAGCAACCGAATGCCGTTATTACAATATTTCCGATAGAAACAACCCTGTTTTAGAACACACTTTAACACAAGACGGCAGTTATATCAGCAGTAGAGCGATTGACACAGAAGTGTATGTAATTTCCAATTTCAGTAAAATCGAAAAAGGTTTATTAAACACAAGAACCGCTGTTATTCCCGAAATAAACGATGAAAAGATAGATGCCGATTGCATTTGGATACCCGAAAAAATCCAAAACACCAGATTTACAATTGTTACAGCATATAACGCAAACAAAGGCAACGGTGACTTTGATTCCGCCGTTTCGGTAATCGGCGCTTCGGACACTTTGTATTCGGGAAAAGAAAATCTTTATTTAACAAACGTTATCAACGGTTTACAATACGCCGAAAGCGGAACAAAAGTGCCTAATTCAAAAACCGATATCTATCG
>JAGBUH010000125.1 GCA_017630915.1 Clostridia bacterium | reverse complement strand
TTCTTGTCAGGTGCTTGTTTATGCGGAGCATAAATCGTTAGACACTTGCGAGAAGCAAGGCGCACAGACTCGTTTAAGCGTGCGCGCGCAAATTTGCGCGCGCCGCTGACGCGGCGGTGTGTGAATTTTTGTAGGGACGGATAGGGTTTATCTTTCACCCTATATCGTCCCGAAAAAAATTGTGTGAAAATTGTGTAAAAGATTTATAAATTGCGTCAAAAGGTAGACAAGAGCCTTTTGACGTGCTAAAATGCTGAGCGTGGGGTGCTTTGCCTCTATTCGTGGAAACTGTCTTTTGCGAATAGTTGCAATTCTAAAATCTTGCATAAAATATAACTGAGGGTCACGCAACGTAGTCAGTAACCGGCGCCCACGATCTGAGCCCTATTCCTGGTTCATAAATCGAAGTCAATACAACGCCCGTATAGGGAAAGGAGAATTATATATGAAAATACTTGTAGCCTGTGAAGAAAGTCAAAGAGTTTGCCTCGCGTTCCGTAACCGCGGACATGAGGCTTTCTCCTGTGATGTTGTTTTCTGCTCTGGGGAATACCCAGAGTTTCATATTTGGAGCGACGTCGCGCCATTATTAAACGGTAATTGCTCGTTTAGAACCTGCGACGGCGCGCCCCATTATGTCGAACGTTGGGACATGATTATTGCTTTTCCCCCGTGTACATACCTCACGAAAGCGGGGTCAAACAATTTGGTTTGTAACGGCAAGATTGTTCCAGAACGTTTGGCGCTTGGGAGACAGGCGGCAGAGTTCTTTTTCAAGATTTGGAACGCTGATTGCGATAAAATTGCAATAGAAAACCCCGTCCCTATAAAGTTGTTTGGGCTCCCCGAGCCGTCGCAAGTTGTCGAGCCGTATTACTTTGGCGTTCCAGTTACGAAAAAGACGTGTCTTTGGCTTAAAGGGTTACCGTTTGTTTGTCCGACAAAAGTAGTTGAACCTATATACACCTTTAAAGATTTTCCGCAGTTTAAAAATAGCCACGGCAAGTACCGTCAGCGCAACCGCTCTAAAACTTTTCCCGAGGTTGCCGAGGCTATGTCGCTATCGTGGGGTTGAGGGTCACGCAACGTAGTCAGTAACCGGCGCCCACGATCTGGACCCTATTCCTGGGTATAGAAAAAATAAAATAATGAGAGGTATATATAATGTTTGATTTTGTTGTTCATGCGTTTATTAAAATAGTTGATAGGAACGGAGACGAAATTTTGTTTTCTTTAGATTTTCGCCCCTACGATTTAACTCCCATTGAGGATATTATAAATAAACATATAACCGATAATGAGTTGGCTGATGACTTTATGATTAAGTCGATAGAATTTTAGGGGGTATTGATAATGAGGACAAGGAATTATTATATTAGACATTGGGGATTTGTAGTTATTCGGCGCGCCTGCCCCGCTGATGAATTTTTCCGCGAAGTTGTCCCCGCTCTACGGGACTTTCGCGGTATGTGCAGTTATGGGCTTTTAGGGGTGGAGTTCAGGGCAGACGGAAAGGTCGACTCCCTGCTCGTTTGTCTGCGAAAGGATAAGCCCCTGCGCTACGACAGCCTTTGCCGCCGTTTCCCGAAAGCGTACGTTACACGAATACCCAAAGGCGAAAGCCCGTCAGAAGTCGCGCGGAAGTGGCGTATCAAGCATTCGGACGAGTCGACGGGTTACGTGCCGCCTGTCGTTCCGTTCGGTGCGTTTAAAGAGTCAATAAAACTCCGCGATTTAAGCGACGTTGCGGGTATAGATGATATTTGCCGCGAACGCGAGGACGAGGGGTTTGTCGAATACTTCGAGGGTAAATTTGACAGAGTTTTTGAGAGTTTGAGCGAGGCTAATAAATGATAAGTACTTTTTTGATAATGATATTAGCATTAGTACAGGGTGTGAAAGCGTGTGTTGAAGAATTTTTCAACGAGTTATATAAGGATTTTTTGGAGTTTTGGGAGATTTCAGGAGATAGGCAAAAATGAAAAGACAGAGTAAAACGTGGTGCGTGAGGGTGAGCAAATACAGGTATTTAAAGGACGAGAGCGGTAACACGCTCCCGCCCTGCCCCGAAAATTGGGACAAAACAACCGAAGTAAATGTCGATCTGCTCGTCGACGCTTTGCGAAAACGTTTTGAGCGTGTCCGCTATTGTTTCGAAATTGGCGATGAAACGGGAATGCCGCACTGGCATTTTTTGCTACAAAACGCCGCAAAAGCGGTTCGCTTTGACTCCGTCAAGTCGATTGTACACTATGGAAAAATTGAAAGTTGGCGGGTCGGCGCTCCGCTTGATAACTACCTGAATTATATGGACGAAGACGGCGAAGTCTACGGAGACCCGCGCGAAGTGTTCGAAGAACCGCCCGAGGCAAAAGAGGGATATAGCGGAGCAGGGTCGCGGACTGATTGGGCGATAGTTCGCGAAATGTTCGCGGACGGTCTCGGGATTGACGAAGTTATTGCGACTTATCCGCATTTGTCGTTGAACGTGGGGGCGCTTGAAAAGTTGCGCTCAACAATAGTCGGGGCGAAGTGGGCGCGGTGTCTGCGTAAAGATATTGAGGTAACGTACATATACGGAGAGGCGGGCACGGGAAAGAGCCGTTTTGTTTTGGAGACTGAGGGACTGGGAAACGTGTTCAGGGTAACTGACTATCGTCACCCGTTCGACGGATACGAGTGCCAGCCCGCTATATGTTTTGAGGAGTTCCGAAACAGTTTACCTTTTGAACAAATGCTCAATTACTTAGATATTTACCCGTGCGAGTTGCCGTCGAGGTATGCGAACAAACACGCTTGTTATACCCGTGTATATATTGTTTCAAACTGGGCGTACGACGAGCAGTATAAGACAATAAGAGAAACCCACGCGGACAGTATAGCCGCGTGGGATAGACGAGTTCACAAGATTATTAAAATGGGCGCGGGCGGTGTTCAAACTCTTATTCGTTCGCGTCAAACGGAGCGTTTACAATTGTCTTTTCTCGGCGAAGTCGACGAAAGCGGCGCGCTTCCTTATTAGGCGCGGGCTCTCCGTAAATTTGCTTGTGAAATTCGCGTGTGTCGTAAGCAATACGCTTGTTCGGCTGAATTATCCATAAATCCATTATAAGCCCATTTTGCGCCCGAAAATTCTCCGCAAGTGCTTTATTTTCTTTTGAGGAAAGAAGCCTATTTGAGTGAAACGGACGAAGATTTGAGAGGGCGCGGTGGTAATCGTCGTAGTAGGTAGTTTTTTGCAGAAAAAACAAGCCTAAGTTTATGCTTTTACGCATAATGAAGTAGCCGTCCGCTTGCTCTCTGAGTTTGTCCCAAAGGCGGTTAAGGTTTTGCGTATTGGCGTGTATGTTCATTCTCGCAAGGTGACGCGAAAGAGCATAGGTTATAGGTAAAGACGGGTATTTCTTGCAGAGTTCTGCTTGAAACTGAGACGGCAAAAACACGCCGCCGTCAGATATATAGTAATCGACGCACTCGTCTATATCTTTTTTTATAGGCTTAAACTTTCCGTTTAAAAAATCGGAATATTCGAGTTGCTTCCCGTTCTCGTCTTTTAGGGTAAGATAGTCGAGGTCGGTTTTTTCGCATAAATTCGGGTTAAATTGGATATTTGAGCGGCACTTCGACTTTCGGGCGTTTATAACGTAGTTAAAGAAAAGGTCTTTTCCTTTCCCTTTCTTCCCTGCGACTATAATATTCCCTTTTATAAACTTTTCCAAAATAAACGCTTTGTTGCGATGCTGAGTTAATATTGCCCATATGGTCGCTAAAGACAAAGCGGCAATAATAAAGAATATGATAATGCTCATTGTTTACGAAAAACGTTTATAGGGTACGAAACGAGCCATACCGCGACCTTAACGAGCAAGAATATTACTATTCCGACAACGAGGTATCCGAAGTATTCGGCTACAAGAGCGCCGCGAGCGGTTGCCGCTATATCTGCGCCGAGTAGCGTATTTATAAAGTCTACTGCAAGAGAGTAAATTGTCATTTTTTTATCTCCTTATAATTATGGCGATAACTGTCGCCGCAAGTAGCGCGATAATTAACCGCGTTTCAGTTATGGAAAAAAGATACAATATATCGTCGATAACTTGATTTATCATTTTAAATAGCCCCCTTAACAATGTAGTATATGCCGAGAGCAAATGCGATAGGCACTCCTGCTACGCCAAGTAAAGCAATTACGCTTATTTTGTCGGGTATGTCAACGGGAAAAACAATATTTATCGCGGGAAAGATAATTCGTACAATATTTTCGAGCCATTGCGGGAAAGGTATTTCGTACGTCATAAGTTTATAGAGAGTTGTGAAAAATTCTATAAACTTATAAAACAGTTCAAGTAATAATTCGCCCGCGTTTATTTCTGTTATTAAAGTTGTCATGGTTATTACCTCTTATTTATTGTCGGGTTGAGGGTCACGCAACGTAGTCAGTAACCGGCGCCCACGATCTGAGCCCTATTCCTGGGTGTTACTTGCCTCTTATGAGCCAAAGTATGAGCCCGAATACGGCAAATACGGCGGGTATTAGTATAAACAAATAGATAGGAAACCCTGGGAACAGTTCGATCGAAAATACAGAGCCAAAAATGCCGCTAAATATTTGCGTTATAACGCCCGCCGTGTTGTCAGCGAGAATATTGTCGTTCGCGGCGTCGGTATAACCCGCGCTATATCCCAAGTTATATTGGAGCGCCGCTTCGTATACAAGGGGATATGCGCTTTCATATATAGTATAATATGCAAGGTCGTTATCGACTTTGTAGCAGTTGTCGAAAAAAGCGATTACTCCCGCGTCCCCCGTTGTTATGTTGTTTGAGATATATAAGTAAGCGAGGGGGTAAAGATACTTGCTTGTCGCGTATTCGTTAGCCGCAAGATATATGACGTATTGGTTATCTCCGAGCGGTGCTGTTTCGACGTCGACAAAATATAGACCGAGAGTATCTTTGCCTAATTTGTCAATATGCAGTTGGACAAAGTCGGCGGTTTCGACTCCGTCGAGTGTTGCGTACGTTTTGTTGTTATAATATAAAGTAATGTTGTCTGTCATTATTGAGAACGCGGGTGACCCCTGCAAGTCCGCGATTTTGGGTAAAAAATATGTGCCGCTTGCTATTGTTTTTTGAAAGTTTGCGGCAATACTTATATCTGAACGCGGGCTTGATACGAGTATTATACCAGTTGCGGGGTTATAGTCGTAAGACGCTGTACCCGTCAATGTTATTGACGCGGGAAAAGCGTACCCATCGTTCGGGGTAAGAGTCAAAGTTGTTTCGGTGTTGCCGCCCGTGACAGTTGACGGAGAGCCCATTCCGTTGGTCAAGTTCCACGTTACCAAGTAAGTTGCCGCGGGGAAAGTAGCGGTTATAGTAATGTTGCTTGTTGGGCGGTTTATGTTTATTGTCGTTACCCTGTTGTCGGCGTTTATGCCGTATGATATGCTGTTATATATTCCCGAAATAGTTATGTCGCCGCTATATGGGAATGCATAACCGCTATTGGGTGTCAACGTAAGCGCTGTACTTGTTCCCGCCGTTACAGTTGATGGAGAGCCTGTTCCGTTTGTCAAGT
>JAGBUH010000124.1 GCA_017630915.1 Clostridia bacterium | reverse complement strand
TGACCGGCTTTATGGGATTCGGCATGGCAGCTAATGCTATGGGCGGTGGCGGATTTAACGCGGCTCAACAACTTTACGGAATGGGCGCACAACAACAAGCGCAACAGCCTCAACAAGCACCTCAACAAGCTGCAAACGGTTGGAAATGCGCTTGCGGTGCAACCGCGACCGGTAATTTCTGCCCCGAATGCGGCGCGAAGAAGCCCGAAAATGACGGCTGGAAATGCGCTTGCGGTGCGGTAAATACAGGCAAATTCTGCCAAAATTGCGGCGCAAAGAAACCTGCATCTGCTTGTGAAAAATGCGGTTATAAATTCCCCGAGGGTGAACCGCTTCCCAAATTCTGCCCCGAATGCGGAGATAAAGTATAATATCGGCGATATCATATAAATTATTAAATCAAATCAAAAGAAAGGAATCAGTTATGGCATTATTTGATATTTTCAAAAAGAAAGATTGCGAAATTTGCGGCAAAGAAGTCGGAATGTTTGGCTATAAAAAGTTAGAAGACGGTGAAATCTGTAAAGAATGCGTTAAATTGCTTTCTCCATTCTTTGACGATAGACGTCATTCTACGGTTAAACAGATAATTGAACAGATTGATAGCCGTATGAAAAACAGTTTGGAACTTGCGACGTTTAATCATGACGTTTGCTTGGGTGATTATTACAAAGTTTTCATCGAAACAAAAAATAATGTTCCTTTGCGATTTGTAGTTTCTCGTTTAGACGATTATAAGTCCGAAAATGCTGATATTATTTCTTTCCAAAACGTTTCTGCTTGTACCGTTGATATCGATGAGAGCAAAAGGGAAGAGAAATACACGAATGATCAAGGTCAAAGCGTTAGCTACAACCCTCCGCGTTATACATATCGTTATGATTTTGTTGTTAAGTTAGATATTGCAAATATTCCATATATAAGTAGTATCGACATCAAACTTAATAGTACAACGTTGGAGTTGGAAACTGTTGCGCAGGGTGGTGTCATTGGCGGTTTGTTTAGCAAGTCAGTCGGTTTTGATCCTATGCTATATCCTGAATATCGTGAATATAAGGCGATGTGTGACGAAATTGCAGAATACGTTTCTTGCGGCCAAAAAGGTGTGGTTTGCGGCGGTCAATATACCGGTCAAAGCGAATCGGAGATGATTCAGTCAATGATTTTGCAAATCGAAAACGCACCCGATAAGGAAACTATGGAACAAGTACGCGCCGAATTGATAAAAATGACTTTTAATCATCCCGACAAAGATAAAATCAGAGATCAAGGTGTAGAAGCGATGATGCGTTTTGAGTATAAACAAGCAGGCATCGAACCACCCGCCGATTTTCACGTTGGTGATCAAAAACAAAAAGTGGGCGAAAGTTGGACTTGCTTCTGCGGAAATACCAACACCGGCAAATTTTGTAACGAATGCGGCGCAAAGAAACCTGCATCTGAATGTTCTGACTGACGATATACGTTAATCAATAACAAGACAATAACCAAAAAACTCGGAAGGAGTGAAAATAATTGTCCAACCTACAAGAATATAAGTGTCCGTGTTGTGGCGGCGCTATTGAATTTGACATTGAAAGTCAAAATATGAAGTGCCCTTATTGTGATACGGAATTCGAACTTGATGCGCTTAAATCATATGACGAAGCGTTAAAAACCGAAGGCACAGACGATATGAATTGGGAAACCAATGCAGGAAGTGAGTGGCAAGAAGGTGAAACCGATGATATGCGTGTTTATTCCTGCAAGTCGTGCGGCGGCGAAATCGTCGGCGACGGACAAACTGCCGCTATCGAATGTCCATTCTGCGGAAACCCTGTTGTTATGATGGGACAATTCAGCGGTGCATTGAAACCCGATTACGTTATTCCCTTTAAGCTTGATAAAGATGCGGCGAAAAAAGCGCTTCTTAAACATTACGAAGGAAAAAGGTTACTACCTAAGGTATTTAAGAATCAAAACCATATTGATGAAATTAAAGGTATTTATGTTCCCGTTTGGTTATTTGATGCAGATGCTAATGCAAATATCCGCTATAAAGCAACTCGTGTAAACACTTGGAGCGATAGTGATTATACATACACCGAAACAAGTTTTTATTCAGTTTTGCGTGGCGGCGATATCGGATTTGAGCGAGTGCCTGTTGACGGAAGCTCAAAAATGGCTGATGATTTAATGGAATCTATTGAACCGTTTGATTTTTCACAAGCCGTTGATTTTCAAACTGCGTATTTGGCAGGATATCTTGCTGATAAATATGACGTTGATGCAGAACAAAGCATAGAAAGAGCAAACGCCCGTATAAAAAAGAGTACCGAAGACGCATTTGCTTCGACGGTGCAGGGATATACTAGCGTTATTGCGGAAAATTCAAGCGTACAGTTGCAAAACGGTAACACAAAATATGCGCTCTTGCCGGTTTGGATTTTGAATACAAATTGGAACGGACAGAAATATACGTTTGCTATGAATGGTCAAACGGGCAAATTTGTCGGAGATCTTCCGATGGATAAGTCTATTTATAAAAAATGGCTGTTTGGATTGGCGGCAGGCGTCAGCGCGGCGGTGTTCGCACTGTCGTATCTGTTCTGGTTGCTATAAGGAGGTGTCAATATGAAAAAGTTTTTGATGATTATTTTGACATTTATTATCCTAAGCACCGCTTTTGGTATCTCTGCTTTTGCAGAACATCCGTCTCGCGTGGTTGATGAAGCTGATTTGCTTACCGCAAACGAGGAAACTGCGCTTGCGTCACGTTTGGACGCTCTAAGTGATAAATATCAAATGGATGTAGTTGTATTAACCGTTGAATCGGTTGGCGATAAGACTGTCGTTGCATACGCCGATGATTATTACGATTATAACGGCTATGGTTACAACGAAACGTATGACGGTCTTTTATTACTCGTAAGTATGGAGGAACGTGATTGGTACATTACCACCTGCGGCGAAGCAATAAAAGCATTCAGCGACTCGGATATTCAGGCAATCGGCTCGGCAATATCAGAAGCGATTGGTTCGGAAAATTACTATACCGCTTTCTCAGCTTTTGCCGATGAATGTGAGTATTATATCGACGGTCACATAAATGGATTTCCGTTTGATTATGGTAAACATATACTTATCTCGATAGCTATTGGTTTGTTGGTTGCATGGATTGCAACTTCATCAATGAAAAGCAAACTCAAAACCGTCCGTTTTGAAGAAAAAGCCGAAAATTACGTTAAAGACGGAAGTATGAATGTAACGCTTTCGCGCGACTTCTTTATATATCGCACGATCACGCGCGTTGCTAAACCGAAAAATGACACTTCGACACACACGTCTTCGTCGGGACGAACGCACGGCGGTGGCGGCGGAAAGTTTTAACAAAAATAATGAAGAGGGGACAAGTGTCCCACTCTTCCCAAAGCCCTTAACTGCATAAAGAAGGGTTTTGGGAAGGGAATACTCTTCAAATGATAAATATATTTCAAATAAGAAAGAGAGGTAAACACAATGAAATTGATCAAAAAAGCGTTGGTCGTTTTACTTTCATTGGTAATGCTTTTAGGCATTATTCCGATGAATATGCAAGCGTTAAGTATTACGGGCGCAACAGGTGATGGCACAAGTGAGAAACCATTCGAAGTTGATACCTTTGCAGAACTAAAAGCGGCTTTACAAATGGTTACAAGTGAAACCGTTTATGTTAAGTTATCTCAAAAGATAGCAACATCAGAAATTGCCACATCATCTATTGTTTCGGTTGGCGACAAGGTGTTGACTATTGAAACTGACACTGCTTTTTCGGCGGATGCGAGCAGTACTGCTAAATCTCTGATTGAAGTTGATGGTAAACTTACCATTAAAGGCACCGGCTCTATCACTTATTTCCATAGGAATAAAGATAGTATGGGCGCTGTTATTTCGATGAAGGATAATGAAGATGCACGTCTTACTATTCAATCGGACGTTACGCTTATCGGTACTACCGATTTGGACAGAAATGTATGGGTAGCGTCGATATATGCAAATAAAGGGGCGCTTCTTATCGCAGATGGTGAATACATAGGTGCAACAACTTGGACCGACGACGATTCTAAGGTTGGTGCGCTTACTCTTGCGGGTGATGTACACGCATATATCGAAGGTGGGTATTTCCATGCAAAGCATATCGGAAGGGGCAGTTACGCTGGCTACGAATACGATTTTCCGTATGCAAACGGTCTTCTTGTTGAAAATGGTACTATTACCGATAATATATATATTTACGGTGGTATTTTCAGAGGTCTTTCGTTTAAATGTTCCGTTGACGATATAGTTCCGAACGGTTACGGTTTTTATGATGATTATAACAAATGTATGGTTGATCGTTATGAGATAAAAAATGCGCTCTTTCGTGATGATACTAAATGGCAAGAACCGTTGCACTCGCCGGTATATGTTCTTAATTTGGTTCCGCCCAAACTCACTTCGTGGGAACCGTTCTATTTTGCTGACAACAAATCCTCGACTTCGTTGCATTTATTAAGAAACAAGGCATACGATATCAAAGTGGATCCACAAACAAATATTGGCTCCGATCTTACAAATCTTGGTTTTTGGTTGAGAAGAAGCTACACTTTGTATGACGCAAATTCCAATGTTATTTTAAGCGATTCCACAGATGATATCAATGATGATATTTCGACCAAATATTCTTTCTCCAGCAACGGTCAATACAAACTTCAAATCAAGTTTGAAACCATATTTGAATATCAAGTTGTTTACTCTCGTTATTTTACATTTAATATTACTGTTTCAAATCAAGAATCTCTTAGCAGTGCCAAGTTTTCAATGACGCCTCCCGTGGTCGGCGCAACTCCTTCCACAGTCAGTGTTGTCGGTGGAGAAGTAGATTACAACTTCCAAGGCGCGTGGTATGAGTTTAACGGTGTGAATGACAACGGTGCGCCCAAGGTAGGCAAACTGCTTTCTGCAACCGATACGTTTGAATCCGGTAAGCAATATATGGCAGCGGTAAGAATTACTCTTTCCGAAAATCTCGTGTTCTCATCTGACTTTGCGGGGTACATTAACGGCAATAAAGCTGCATTTATGGGCGATGCTTCTCCCTCAAGTAACGGTGTTGTTATTTGGGCTGCTTATACTCCTTACGAAAAGGATTATTATATCGATCTTACTACTGTAACACCTATCGAAGGCGAAGAAATCCCCGGAAATCCTTTGGTAGCGCTTAATGAGTACATTCCTACAAGGGGAAGTGCATTGGCAAGATGGTACGATGAACACGGCGAACTCATTGAGGGCGGTAAATTTGTCGGCGGAAAGGTTTATTACGTAACCTATATTCTTCGTTCCAAACCCAATTCGAAGCTTCCTTCTATCGCGCAAACCGAATTCCGTGTAAATGGTGAGACTCCTGATAACGTTGAACTTTATCAAGCAAGTTCGGGTGATTCGTATATTTACAAAATTACCCATGCTGTTCATTGCGTTGATAAAATCGAGTTTTACTTCACCGAAGGCAGTTACCCCGAAGCAAATGCTTCTATGACGGTTGATATTGAGAGAATTGTTGAACAATCCGATGACCTTTTAACCGCTTACTTTGATGATGATTATAGCGTTCAATGGTATCGCGACGGTTACGAGCTTGACGGAGCGAATGATTTGAGTCTAAGTTTTGAAATCAAAGATACTCTTTACACATATTATTGCGTTCTCACTGTCGGCGATACTGTATTAAAGAGTTACGAATTCGTGGTAACAAAACATGTACACAAATATACGGGCGAATATACCTACGATTCTAAAAATCACGAAATTGCTTGTAACGATCCTAATTGTGACGATTATTCCGGTAGTGTTATAACCGAACCGCACTCGTTGAATGCAGACGGTAATTGTTTGATTTGCGGTTATGTAACAGCTATGCTCGGTGACGTGAATGATGATAAAAAGGTTGATTCTGTTGACTATTTGCTTGTTAAGCGTGCATGTTTCAAGACTTATGAACTCGACGCTTCCCAATTTGTACGTGCAGACGTAAACGGAGATGAGAAACTTGATTCTACCGACTATCTCCTTGTGAAACGTATCGCATTCGGTACTTATAAAGTTTAGTAAAAAATTCAAATTAGGTATTTTGAATCAATTTTTGGGGATTTAGATAAAATATACAGGAGAAAAAATCATGAAAAAACAAATTTTCAGCGCAATATTGGCACTTGTGATGCTTATTGCGATGATACCGCTTTCTGTATCGGCGGCATCGTCTATTTCGCTTGGAGGTTATACCATTACGGGCGATGATGTAAGCGGCGTTACGTTTAGTAGTAACTATGTACGCATAAATGAGTCCGGAACATACACGCTTACTACAAACGGTAATACTTCGTCTTACGGTGTTTATGTTCAAACTACCGATGATGTAACCCTTATTCTTGACGGTGTTTCTGTTAATACCGAAACTACAAAAGTCGAAGCCATATTGACTGTTGCAAAAAACACTACAATAGTGTTGGCGGACGATTCGAGTAACTATTTCTATACATACAAAACTGCTATATGCAATTTTGACTATGGCGCAGGTCCGTATGACGATTGCGATGCAACTATTACCATCACTTGCGAGCACGAAGGAACGGATCATGACTGCGATAAAGATAATTGCGGCGTGTTGACCCTTGATTCATCTAACAGCTATGCAATGTCTCTTAAAAACGGAACTTATGTTAAAGGCGGTATCGTCAATGCATATTCCGAAACCGATAGTGTTATCAAAGCGTTTGCCGACGGTAACAACAAAAATAAAGAGTTCCTCAGAGTAAGCGGCGGTGAGCTCTGGCTTTATGCTCAAAAAACTTCCGTTGATATCGCAACCGATATTGATTTGGAAGTGGAAAACGGCGGTCTTTATATCAATAGTCTTTCTAACCAAATAGCACTGGAAACGTTATATGTTTATGGTGGCGAAGTGAAAATGTACGCCTACGGTTCAACCAATTCTTGGGTGTCTTTGGAACACCTTTGGTTTGATCTTCCCGCTGATCTTTATGCAGAGATATACACCGGTTCCTCCAACACCAAATATGCTTTGGCGGGCACCGTCGTTAGCGGCGACTTAGTCGATCATAGCACCATTGACAGCGGCAAGGCATATTGGCATATCGTTACAAAATCTCCTCTTGATTTCGGAACAATGACTCCTGCCGTCAGTTCTTACGATAAGCAGAATCAATATACCGATCTCGGCGATGTTGCATACGGAGATTCTGTTATCTTTGGTTTTGTCCCCAAGGCGTTGCCCACCGCACTCGTCAACGCGGGCTATACTGTAAAAGAGAAAGTTTATGTCAATTATGGTTACGGAACGCTTGCAACACGTACTTCCGGTGGTCAATTCGACCTTATGATGTACGTATCCAATATGGGCGAATATCAGGTATGGTGTCAGCTCGACCTTTACAAAAATAACGAGTACGTAGATTCGTATGCTCATATTTATTCGGTTAACGTTGTACCGTACGAGGTTAAAAACATAAAGATAAACGTTGATGCTCCCGTTTTGGGCGAATTGGCAAACGAAAACAATTCAAGCGTCGGCGGCGAAGGTTATGAAGTTGCAAATATTGACTGGTCCTATTATGACGATAGCGCCGAAGAGTTTTATTTGATGAAGACTTCGAGAAAGTTTGAGGAAGGCGAAACATACGAATGCGCCATCAAAGTGAATACTCTTGACGGCTACACGTTCCCCGCAGATAAAACCAAACTTTCGGAAACGATTAACGGTAAAAAAGCGACCGTTATTGCAACGAATTATTCTGAAACGAGTGCTTGGGTAAAAATCGTGTTTGATTTCAACGCTGTTTCAGGAAATATCAACGTATCGATAACCGAACCCGTTGCAGACGCGGGACTTGACTTAAAACCGACCGTTGATAATGCAGGCATAGTTATTGGCGAAACCCTATGGTTTTCTAATCAGTCGTACGATTCGTTACCTTCTGACTTCACATTCAGAGAAGGCAAAACATATTATGCTGCAATTACTCTCAAAGCGGCATTCGGATATACGCTTGGAAATCTTGATGAAGATGCTATTTATGAGGCGTTTAAAAATCGTATATCTATAAATGGAGAACCCATAAACATGGTAGTTAGCAGAACCTCCACACAGATTATTGTTACTACTCAGTTTTATGTAGCAGAAGCAGAGGGAAGTTATCTCATCGGTGACGCGAACCTCGATAAAAAAGTTGACTCTGTTGACTACCTCTTGGTAAAACGTCATTGCTTCAAGACCTATACTCTTGAAGGCAACGGATTCAAGGCGGCTAACGTAAACGGCGACGGTGCAATCGACTCTACCGACTACTTGCTCGTTAAACGTATCTGCTTCGGCACTTATACCGCATAGTTTATATAAATTTTAATATCCAAAAGAAAGGAAATAGTCCTATGAAAAAAGCAATAAGTGTACTGATTTTGTTGTTTATGGTTGTGAGCATTTTACCGTTGACCGCTCTTGCCGGCGGCGGACTTAGCGAGGTTAGCTTCTATACCACGCTTAATGAAGGCGAAACCGAATACGTAACAGTCAACAGCGACGATATGGATACGTATGTGATACTTAATGAAGATAATGACGCTTGGTCAGGACCTTCGGTTGGTTTTAATATGTATCTCGAAGCGGGAGTTCCTTATGTATTCTGTGCAGATGTATGGAACGAAGCGGCATCGTATATTGACAGAGCGATTGCTATTTTCCCCGAAGATCTTAGCAGCGACTATCCTCTGGCATACAATACTGTTCAAGAATATTCTACCGGTTGCAGAGTGTACACTTTCTATACTCCTCTAACCACAGGTTATTACAATCTTCTCGTTTGGGGTTATGCCGAGGATTCTGACGAAATCGAACTCGACGGAACTCAAATGGCTGTAACATTTGATGTTGATAAGTATTGGTCAGTAGTTGATTTTAGCAATGATCTGTATGAGGATGAAACCTACGTAGGCGAGGTACTTGAATCCGATCCTTATATTGAAGTTGGTGCCGATATCGAATGGTCCGGTTTTGCCAAGGGCTTTACCGTATATCTTGAGTCGGATACAACGTACACATTTAGTACCACTGTTTCTCACCCCGATGCAACATATGCAGACCGCGCTATCGCGTTGTTCTCTGAAGACGTACTTGTTGACTACGATTATTTGGAATATTCTTCCGAGTGGTTTGACGAAAGTTCGGCGACCGTTTCATTCACTTACACGCCGTATGAAAGTGGGTACTACAAACTTCTCGTTTGGGGATATATTTGTGATTATCAAGATAATGATATCTTTGAAGGCACCGAGCTTTCGGTTGAATTCGGCGAGACTGTTCTCTATGGTGTTGACTTCACGACCGAATTAACATTAGGTGAGGAATATAACGACGAAATTCTCATATCCGATCCGTTTATCAACCATAATAGTTGGTCGGGCTATGCCAAGGGATTTAATATCGATCTCGAAGCCAACATTCCGTATAATGTTTCTTTCCGCGGCATCGGAAACGAAGAAATTGTATCATACTTTGATCGTGCAGTTGCTATTTTCGATGAGAATAATAGACAAGTTTATTATGTAGAGAGTAGTAGTGAGGGATACGATTTAACACTCAACAGCGTATTTATACCAAAAGAAAGCGGCAATTATAAGATTCTATTTTGGGGCTATTGCGACGACGTTAACGGTGCGCCTCTTTTCGGATATGAAAATGCAGATTGTTACTATCTCGTCGAGGAACTTGAAACGACCGAAATAGATATTGCAAATGCAGATGAACTCATAAAATTCGGTCAGGATTTATCTAATGGTGTCTATGACACTGTTGTCATCGGAAACATCGTAGCTGACATCAATATGACAGGTAGGGAATGGAATCCGATAACTGCCTCGATTGGATTATTACAAATCAATGGTAACGGACATACAATTAAAGGTTTGTGCGATTCTTTGATTTACGGAGTTGACGGCGACGTGTATTTCAATGATTTGACCGTTTATTCCGAAGTCGCATACATGGGCACGGAAAGCAATAACGAGCTTTACGGTTTTGGTGCATTGGTCGGATATTGTAATAATGCGACTTTTATAAACTGCAACCTATACGGAAGTGCAACCTTTGAAAATTTTGCATTGGTTAATTATGCTGGCGGACTTTTCGGTTATGTAGAAAATATCACTGCAAATAAATGTCATGTGGAATTTGATATAACGATTAAAAATACGGATTGTATCGACGATATCGGCGGTATCGGTGGATATGTTGACTATATCTGTACATTAGATTCTGTCGATTGGATTGGCGATATTTCGATTGATAATAAAGCCACTGAGATATACGATGTCGGCGGCATTATCGGCACAATTTATAATGATGGAATTATCAAAAACGTTATTGCAGAAGGGTCTATCATAATTGAATCGGAAGACATAACGGGTGTTAGTTACTACGAAATTGGTGGACTTTTCGGTTATATCGAAGACTATAATATGTTCGATAACTGTGCTTCGTTAGTAGATATTGATGCACCCGGAGCTTACTATGTAGGCGGTATCGTAGGTATGCTTGATGAGGGAAATCTCTTCTATAACACATACAGCTGCGGTTCGATCGTAGCTTACGCAAACGTAGGCGGCTTCGCAGGTGATTCGAGTTGCTGCGGTTACAACGAGTTCGTTAACTGCTATTCCATCTCTGACGTTATCGGTGATTATAATGTTGGCGGATTTATCGGATATGCATACGAGGGCGATTATATTGTCAACTGCTATGCTACCGGTTCAGTAATCGGCAACGACGACCAAAGTGTAGGTATGTTCCTCGGTTACAGTAACTATGAGATTCATTTCGGTAATGTGTACGCGGCAATCGACGACGATTTTGACGCTTGTGGACTTGGCTACGTTTATGATACTTTTTATATCACGCTCATAGATTTCAGCGATGACGAGGACGTTGCCTTAATTGAAAGCAGTCTTAATGATTTTGTCGCATTCTCTTATGAATCGAATCCGGAAATAGAGTTGAATTACTGGGAAGGCAGAAATGTAGATAACGCACCCTCGTTCAAAGCAGTGCTTCAATACCTTATCGGTGATGCGAATCTTGATGGTAAAGTTGATTCTGTTGATTACCTATTGGTAAAACGTCATTGCTTTAAAACCTTCACTCTCGAAGATACTGCGCTAATTGCGGCAGACGTCAATGGCGATGGCAAAATTGATTCTACCGACTACCTGCTCGTTAAACGTATTTGCTTTGGTACATATACCGTAGCATAACTTTCATTTGAAGTTAGGAAAACAACGATTGATTCGTTGTTTTCCTAACATATAATACCTATTCAATAATTTTAAAAAAGGAGAAATAACAATGCAAAAAGCTAAACGTATATTGAGTTTGCTCGTTGCGATGCTTATGTTGTTCTGTTCCATGCCTATGTTTTCGTTTGCAAACGATAACATTGATGGTGGCAATACCGATGTGACGTATAGCATCATTGTACATAATGGCGATGCTTATGACATTAACGGTAACTGGCGTGACAGCGCAAAACCCGGAGAAGAAATCACCCTTATCCCTTATGACTATATAGGTGGTCGTGAATTTGAAGGTTGGGAAGTTTGGTACGGTGACTTGGGCGAGAATTTTAACGACACCGCCGAACAAACTACTTTTGTCATGCCTGCAGAAGACGTAGAAATCGAAGCATATTATCCTCCTGCAATGCTCGAAACTTTGAATTTCAATCTTTACGGTTACTTTGCAGGTGCTCCTGTTGATGCACTTTATCCCGAGGCACCTTTTGGCACGGACATAAACTATATCGACAATTATCCTTACTCGCTTTGCGAAAATGCATACGGAGATATCGGACAAGTTCTTCATGAGGACATCATTCGCGAGGGCGAAAGTTATTGGCTCACACTTTCTATCGTTCGCGGTGTTGATGTGTATTTTGGAAAGATTATGCCCGAAAACGTAACTCTTACCTTTGATAACGGGGAAGTTATTAACGCAACTTATGCCGAATTTGGAAGTGCTACCACTGCCGACATTGTTGTGGCAACGTTTGAACTACCGGCTGCACCCGTTAGAGATGACCTTATCGACGTCGCGGTAAATGGCGGTTGGGCGCTTGTAAACGGTTGTGTGGTTGAACAAACTGTCCCCGGTATGCCTGTTGAGATTTCGTCGGACAATGGTCCCGAAGGACAAATATTCAAGGAATGGAAAATCAACAGTGGTGATATTGCTATTGCAGATGTGACCAATCCTTTCACCGTATTTATCGCAGGTGAAGAAGATGTTGAAATAGAAGCAGTTTTCGGACCTCGTGGGGGTATAAGCGAAATCGTTATTGAAGAAGTTGACGCACCCGTAGAAGACGAAAAATGCGACTTTGAGGTTTCTGTACCCGAATATGCAGGTTATACCGTTCACGAAGTAAATTGGAAGCTTCTTGACGGCGCTGCAAGTACAGAAAACTATGTTTATCTTGGTCCAAACTATACATACACTAACGGCAGAGCATATCTTGTCGAAGTTGTAGTTAAAGCAGACGAAGGACAGTATTTTGAGTGTGCCACCGAAACTAATCCCGAAATTACAGGATACGTTAACGGCGAAGTGGCTAACGTTACTACATTTGAAGATGAATCGGGTTATGAATACCTTGCAATCGAATATGTATATGTCCTTTTGGAAGAAGAACAAAAAATCAACGTTGATAATATCGAATTAACGCTTGATAATTACTACGTTGGCCGTTCTACCGACGATATAACGCTTACTTCCGATGTTGCAGGCGTGTTCTTCAACGGGAATTATCACGGTAAATTCCAAATCAGCAAACAAGACGCCCTCGGCAACTGGATTCCTGTTTATACGCGCAAACTTTCTGAACAATGCGTGTATCGTATCTCGATTAGCGCATTCGCTGCCGAAGGTTACACTTTCGAAAATCTTGAAGCAGAGAACGTTACTTTGAACGGATTTGTATGTACTGATTTTAATAAATATTCCGACACTAATTTTTCCGTTGAATATATGATAATTCCGCCCCTTAACGAAGAAGCATATACCGTTTGGGGTGAGGTTGTTTATGAAGGATACGACGTTTGGTTGACAACTCAAACAAACTATACTTCTGACTATGAATATAATTTCTTCTATGTTGAAGTGGCTGAACAAAGCAATCCCGATAAGGTTGTATATAAGTTCCGTCCCAACCGTGACGGTAGCTTTAAGCGTTACCTACACGATGGTGACTATATTTTGAAGACAACACTTAAAACAACCAAAACCACTGATGAATTTGGTAAAACAACCTTAAAGACCACCAAGACAACACTTGATCTCGGCAAGACTACCCTTATCGACGGAAAAACAACGCTTGATATCGGTAAGACCACTCTTGACGACGGAAAGACAACATTAAAGACGACGTTAGACGGCGGTAAAACCACTCTTGACCTTGGCAAGACTACACTTGATGAGTTTGTAATGGTTAATCTCAAAACCACTTTGAAGACCACTCAACCGTCGAAGACAACCTCGCCTGAAAAGACGACCCTTAAACTTCGTCGTCTCGGCGATGCAAACGGCGACCTTAATATTGATTCTGTTGACTATCTTATCGCTAAACGAATTTGCTTTAAAACAGTTCAAGCGAATGAGTTGTCCGCGCTCGCAGGCGACCCTAATAAAGACGGTTTGGTTGATTCT